>DATHIG010000426.1:0-2808 GCA_035490035.1 Actinomycetes bacterium | reverse complement strand
TCACGCCGCTGCTGGCCGAGGCTGCCCGGCCCTGCCGCCACGCCGTCGGTGACCGCTGGCAGGTCGATGAAACCTATGTGAAGGTGGCTGGGCAGTGGCGCTGCGTCTACCGCGCGATTGACCAGTTCGGCCAGGTCATCGACGTGTTCGTCTCGGCACGCCGGGACACGAAGGCCGCCCGCAGGTTCTTCCAGCGCGCCATCGCCACGATGCGGGTCGCGCCAGTCGAGGTGGTCACCGACCACGCGCCGGTGTACCCGGCAGTGCTCGAGGAGCTGCTGCCGGGGGCCTGGCATCGCACCGACCGATATGCCAACAACCACATCGAGGCCGACCACGGCCGCCTCAAGGCGAGGCTACGGCCGATGCGCGGGCTCAAGCAGGACCGCAGTGCCAGGATCGTTATCGCCGGGCACGCGTTCGTGCAGAACGTTCGGCGTGGGCACTACGAGCTGGCGCCTGAGGAGCCGGCGAACCGGCGGGTGGCCGTCGCGTTCGATGAGCTGGCCTCGGCGATCTGATCCTGGGCCGAGGTCGCAGCTTCAGCACGCGTTGGGTTGGCGCAATGCAACAGCACCGACGTACTCGCGGAGCCGGTCGTTCGCGGCGAGCTTCGTCATCTTCGGTCGTCGAGCACGCCGGTCGGCATGCCACTGCGCTGTCGAGGCCCGATAGTCCAGGCCGCCGCCCCGGTTGGCGGCGTTGCGGCGCAGCTCGCGGGAGATGGTCGACGGTCACCGGCCCAGCTGCCGGGCGATCTCGCGGACTCCGGCGCCGCGGGCATGCAACACGGCGATCTCCTCCCGGTCGCCGAAGGACAGGTATCGCCCCGACAACGGGGCCGTGCTGATCGGTGACCTGCCGCCACCATCGCGGAACCAGCGTGTCGCCACCGGCGCGGACACGCCGCACGTCCGGCCGGCGTCCTCGGTCGACACGCCCTGTGCGATCGCCGCCCAGAACCGCTGCCGGTCCTCGCGCCGATACACCGTCGGACGCCCAGCCGACCCCACCGGCGGCCGCCCCGCCCGATCCGACCGCCGCGTCTTCCGTACCGCTGCCACCGCAACCCCCGAATCCAGGGTGTTGCGACGACCAATTGAATTGGGTGCGGATCTTCTGGGGTGAGTCGAAAGCGCTGTTCCTTCACCTGACCAACCGCTGCCGGGTGACTTGAGGGGCCCGATCCGAGTACGTTCCCGGATGTCGGATCCGGAACGCGGCGGAAGGAACCCAGTGCCAGACAGCGAAGCGTCCATCACTGGTGCGGCGTTCGAGCGGTCCCGTGCGCTGTTCGACACGGTCACGGACTGGCTGGGTGGCGGGGCTTCGGCGCAGGCGACCCACGCCGAGCTGGAGGCGCAGCTCCAGACCCGTGGTCGGGACGTGCTGCGGCAGCTGCTGCAAGACCACCTGGACCTCCGCGCCGCGCGAGAGGCGCGGCTTGCCGGGGTGAGCGACGCCGACGGGGTGGACCACCGCTACGTCGAACGCGGCCACGATCGTGGCCTGGCCACCGTGCTGGGCCCGGTCAGCGTGACGCGCATCGCCTACCGCGCCCGGGGGGCCACCAACCTGTACCCCGCCGACGCCGCGCTGGGCCTGCCCGAGGAGAAACACTCCCACGGGCTGCGGCGCCTGACGGCCATCGAGGCCACCCGCGGCTCGTTCGACGCCGCTGTGGAGGCGGTGCAGCGGGCCACCGGGGTGCTGTTGGGCAAGCGCCAGGCACAGGAGCTGACCGTGCGCGCCGCGGCCGACATCGAGGACTTCTACACCGCCCGCGCACCACAGCAGGGCACCGATGCCGACGTGCTGGTCCTGTCCTGCGACGCCAAGGGCATCGTCATGCGCCCCGAGGCGCTTCGGCAGGCCACCGCCAAGGCCGCGACCAGCCGCAAGCTGTCCACCCGCCTGTCCAAAGGCGAGCAACGCCACCGCAAGCGCATGGCCGAGGTCGGCGCTGTCTACGACGCGGCCCCCGTGGTGCGTACTCCCGCCGACATCATCGCCACCGCCACCAGCGACGAACCACCCCGACCCGCCCAGCCCGGGCCGGCCGCGCGCGGCAAGTGGCTTCACGCCAGCGTCACCGCCGAGGCCGCCGACGTCATCGCCGCGGTCTTCGACGAGGCCACCCGCCGCGACCCTGACCACCGCCGCACCTGGGTCGCCCTGGTCGACGGCAACAACCACCAGATCCAGCGCATCAACGCCCAAGCCGCCGACCACGACACCCGCGTGCACATCATCATCGACTTCATCCACGTCATCGAGTACCTGTGGAAAGCCGCCTGGTGCTTCTGGCGCGAAGGCGACAAGGCTGCCGAGAAGTGGGTCGCCGGCCACGCCCACGCCATCCTGGCAGGGCGGGCCAGCACCGTCGCCGCCGCCATCCGCCGCAAGGCCACCTACAACAACCTCGCCGCCACACAACGCAAGAACGCCGACACCGCCGCCGCCTACCTGCTCAACAAACGGCCCTACCTGGACTACCGCAGCGCCCTGGCCAACGGCTGGCCCATCGCCACCGGCGTCATCGAAGGCGCCTGCCGCCACCTGGTCAAAGACCGCATGGACATCACCGGCGCCCGCTGGGGACTCGACCGCGCCGAAGCCATCCTCAAACTCCGCGCCCTGACCAGCAACGGCGACTTCGACGCCTACTGGACCTACCACCTCGCCCAGGAGCAGCAACGAACCCACCACACCCGCTACCTCGGCGGCGTCATTCCCTCCTGAACAGCACCGACCAACCAGTCACTCCCAAAGATCCGCACCCCATTCATATGCTGTGCGAACAGCTCG
>DATHIG010000425.1:0-3191 GCA_035490035.1 Actinomycetes bacterium | reverse complement strand
GGGCCATGCCCCTGGCGCTTGCCCCGTCCGTCAATCCCATCGCTCCTGTGCGCGCCAGCCGTGACGACAACGATCAGCCGTCCACTGCTCCCGCCATACCCTGCTTCCCACAATTGCCGAACACTTCTCGCCAAGAAATATCCACATCCTCTTACTCCTGGTAATCGCCTGTCGCACGCTTGCTTCCGGCCTACTCTCATCCCAAACCATTTTCCGAGGAGAGCAATGCACCAGGGGTGCGTTGCTGGCGCCAACGGCGGCGGGGAGGCAGCGGTAGGGTGGTGGCGGACGTGGCGAAGCTGTCGGTGGGGCGGGAGGAGTATTACACCCGCGAGCTGGCCACCGACCACGAAGCGTATCTGTCTGGCCACGGGGAGTCCCCAGGCCGGTGGTACGGCGCCGGTGCCGCCACCCTTGGGCTGCAGGGCGAAGCATCGGTGGCCGGGTTCAAGGCGATGTTCGAGGGCCGCGACCCCACGACCGGCGAGCTGCTCGGCCGCCCGCATGGCCGCAATTCCGTGCCCGCCTTCCTCTCCCTGCGCCGACCCCGACCCCGGGTTCTCGGCCCACCCCTGGAGGCGATCAACCGAACAGCTCTCGGAATCCCTCCCGCCATGACGGGTACTCCAGGGTCAGCCCCAACTCAGACTTGGCCTTGGCGTTGCTGGCCGCGCGGAGCTGGGTGCCGTAGTACACGGCTTGAGCGCCGATCTGTTCCTCGGCCTCCTCCTCGGAGACGCGCCGCGGCGGAGGGGCGTCCAGGATTTCGGCCAGGTACGGCAGCCACTCAGCCTGGGGGGCGGGCTCGTCGCCCACGACGTTGTAGATGCCGGGGCTTCCCCGGTCGACCGCTTGCACGGTGGCCGACACGGCGTCGCGGACGTGAACAAATGGATACCGGCCGGCGCCCTCGCCGACAATCGGCAGGTCGCCCGACTTGACCCCTGTTGCCCATTCTCCACCCGGCCCGATCGCGGTGCCTTCACCGTAGAGAAAACCGTATCGAAGGACGACGCCTTGGATCCCCGGTGTGCCCAACACCAGTGTTTCGGCCGCGATGTTCGCCTGTATGTGGCTTCGGATCGGCTCCGGGGCTTCCAGGTACAGGGGTGACGACTCATCCGTGGGGTCGGATCCGACCGGCTGGGTCATGAAGCTGGCGCTCTGCGCAACAACCCGACGGGTGCCGGCTTCGCGAGCCGCCGTCATCAGTGTCTTTGTGCCCTCGCTCCGCAGCCGGTTGGTCACTGCCAGCCACCTAGCGTAGTCACGAGACGGCGCGGAGAGCGCCGTGATCTGGTTGATGATCACCTCCGGTTCGGTCTCGAGGATCGCCTGACGCACCGCAGCATCGTCGAGCCCGTCCATCAATGCCGGCCGCGCCCCGAGTGCCTCGATAACGGAGAAGTTGTCGGTCCGGTGGGTGCTGGCCGTGACCTCCTGGCCCCGGTCCACCAGCGCCTCGACGAGGGGCCGACCCAAGACCCCTGTTCCCCCCGCGACGAAAATCCGCACGGTCGTCTCCTTGCTGTAACGAGGTAGCTCCGCCGGGCTGTTGCAGGAAACAGGTTCACCACCTACCGTGCCGCGGCCTGCTCGTCTCCCGGCGGTCGACAAAGACTGTACGGCCGATCGCCTGCCAACACGCCCCAGTCCGACTCATCGTGACCCGCAGCTGTGGTTGACCGCGAACCAATCGGCCAAGCTCGGCGCGGCCGTAGGCGGAGGTTGTCCCGGTTCCCGTAGAAGTTGAGGTGGCGGTCCCCGCCCGGTGATCTGCCGTGTGGTAGGTGTCGGGCAACCGCCAAGTAGCTCGACCAGAAGGAGACCGCTTCGGCCCCGGAACCCTGCGACCCCCGACAGGAGCAACGACATGACCGACGTGACCGTCACCAACCGCCGGGCCGACAGCTCGGCCAACGAGGACCTGACCCAGCTCGCCCGCCACGGCGCCGACGCCTTCGGCTACAAGGCCAACCTGCGCATCGACCGCAAGCTCGCCCAACTCCTGCGCCTGCGGGTGTCGCAGATCAACAACTGCACCTACTGCCTCAACCTCCACTACGAGGCCGCACGCGACGCCGGCATCCCCCGACCGGTGATCGATACCCTGACCGGCGTGGTGGGAGACCGACTTCCACGACAATGCCGCCCGCGCCGCCTTCGCCTATACCGAGGCGATCACTCGCGTCGGCGACGCGACCGTCGCCGATCATTTCGGATGATCATGGCGCATCCGACAGAAAATCGGATGGCAGAGCAAGCTACCTTCCACTTTCATCGCGTGCTTGTCTCAATCCGGTCCAGCTAGACCCCAGCGGGTCCCTGGCCGTTTGGCGCCGTTTCCATCGGCACCGTCGCCTGGTCGAAGGTGTAATAGAGGGCTGTGGCGCCGTGCAGGACCAGGGCGAGCGGTGGCGACACGAAGGCCAGGGCCAGAGCGACGGTGTAGGCGGCCGCGCCATGAAGCGTAGGCGGGTGGTCAGGAAGCTGACCATGTAGGCGAGGTAGCTGGGCCACTGTGCCCAGAGGGCGTGGGCCAGGGTCTTGCCCTGGTGGATCTCGGGTGGGTGGATCTCGATGACCAGGAGGGTGATCGCAATGGCGAGCACCCCGTCGCTGAAGGCCTCCAACCGGTTGGTGGTCACGCGGCGACGGTCGTTGCCTCGCCGATGGGCAGCCAGCGTATCCTGCGGCTGATGTCGGCTGGCGCCCGCGCGAACTCACGCTCGATGGCGGGTCGGTCTTGGTGGAAGTGGGTCCAGCCTTCGTAGTGGACGGGGATGGCGGTCTGGGGGCGGATCAGCTGGCACAGCTGGATGGCCTCGCGGGCGGTCATGCTGTAGTGGACCGGCCCGGTGATCGGGAAGCGCACGCATCCGAGATGGAGCAGGGCGGTGCCGACCTGGAGGCGGTCGGCGACCTGGCGGAGGCCGTCGTACAGCACGGTGTCGCCGGTGATCCACAGGGCCCCGTGGGCCTGGCCGTCCCAGCCCAGGGCGAAGCCGACCACGTCGCCGGCGATGGGGCGGCTGAGCGGTGGGCCGTGGCGGCAGGGGGTGGCGGTGATCTGGATCGGTGGCCGTCCCGGGGCCTCCAGTTGGGTGGTCGCCCAGGGCTGGAGGCCGCGGGCGTTGCCGCCCAGCCGGCGGGCCCCGGCGGCGGTGGTGAGGACGACACCGGCCGCCGGG
>DATHIG010000424.1:0-6464 GCA_035490035.1 Actinomycetes bacterium | reverse complement strand
CGCCGAGGCGACGCACGGCGGTCCACAGCAGCAGGGCGGCGAGCAGGCCGGCCATGGCGGCCATGGCCAGCTTGGCCCCGACCCAGCCGCCGACCTCCACCGGCGCGGCCAGCAGCAGCGGGAGCAGCGGGTCGTGGGGGCTGAGTCGGCGGCCGCCGGCCAGCGGCTCGGTCTGCTGGGGCAGGGGCAGGGCGTGGAATGGCCGCCAGCGCCCCCCGGCCAGCTCGTCGGCGATGTCGAGGTCGCGGTCGGTGGCCAGGCTGATGGCGGTGAGCAGGTACTGGGGCTCGTCGGCGGTGGTCTGGGTCTCGTGGGTGGCCGGCACCGCGATCCCGGCCGCGCAGCCGACCGCCACCACCAGCCCGACCGCCAGCATGGCCAGCCACAGCCGGAAGCGACGGGACGCCTGGGCCTCGGCTGGGCTCGGCCGGGGCTGGGAGCCGCCGGGCGGGCTAGGTGGGGGCATTGCCCCGGCGGACGACCAGCAGCCAGGTCAGGATGCCTGACAGCAGGAGCAGGAACAGGGCGGCCAGGCTGGCGTCGGCCAGGAAGGCGTCCTCGGTGGCGCTCCAGATCCTGGTGGCCAGCGTCTCGAACCCGGGCGGGGCCAGGAGCAGCGTGGCCGGCAGCTCCTTCATGGTGGAGAGCAGCACCAGCCCGCCCCCGGCCAGCAGCCCGGGCGTGGCCAGCGGCAGCTCCACCGTGCGCAGCCGCCGGAACCGGCCGGCCCCCAGCGTGCGGGCGGCGTCGTCCAGCCGGCTGGGGACGGCGGCCACCGCCACCTGGGCGGCCCGCAGCGCCTGGGAGCCGAAATGGACGACGTAGGCGAACACCAGCAGGGTCTGGGTCTGATAGAGAGCGGCCAGCGGCCACGGGGCCTTGAGCGTCCAGAAGGCGAGCGCCAGCGCCACCACCAGGCCGGGAAGGGCGAAGCCGCCGACGATCACGGCGTTGGCCCCACCGGCCAGCGGACCGGCGTGGCGGACGGTCAGGTAGGCCACCGGCAGCACCGCGACCACCGCCACCAGCGCCGCCAGGACGGCCATGGCGGCGGTGTTGAGGGCCGGGACGGCCAGGTCGCCGGCGTCGGCGACCAGCGCGCCGGCCCGGGTCGAGCCGGCGAGGGCTCCCCGCCCCGCCCAGAAGGCGAGCACCCCCACCGGCGCCACCAGGGCGAGCGCGACGACCCCGGCGACCAGGGCGACCGCCGCAGCCTTCCAGCGGCCGAGGGGGACGCGCAGGGCCCGGGTGCCGGCGGCCAGCCGGGCCGGTCGCCGGCCGCGGGTGACCGACCGCTCGGCGGCGACGACCCCCAGCGCCAGCAGCCCCAGCAGCAGGCTCTGGGCGAGGGCGCCGGCCCGGTCGAAGACCCGCGAGGCGTAGATGGAGCTGGTCAGGGTCTGGTAGCGCATCAGCTGCACGGCCCCGAAGTCGCTGATCGTGTACAGGAAGACCAGCAGCGTCCCGGCCCAGACGGCGCCGGCCGCCTGGGGCGCCACCACCGTCCGGAACACGCCGGCCGGGCCGCGCCCGAGCAGCCGGGCGCTCTCCTCCAGCGACGCCGGGAGCTGACCGAGCCGGGCCGCCACCGGCAGGTACACGTACGGGTAGGTGAACAGGGTGAGTACGTACAGCGCCCCCCAGAACCCCTGGAACGCCGGCAGCCGCTCGACCCCGAGGGGCTCGAGCAGCCCGGCCAGCAGCCCGCCGGGGGCGAACGCGGCCAGCAGCGCGAAGGCGGCGATGAACGACGGCATGACCAGGGGCAGGGGCAGCAGCAGGCGGGCGATCCGGCGCCCGGGCAGGTCGGTGCGGACGACCAGCCAGGCCAGCGCGGTCCCGAGCGTCGCCGCCGCCCCGGCCACGGCAACGCCCAGCAGCAGGGTGCGGGCCAGCGGGGCCAGGGTCGTGCCGGACGCCCACGCCGCCCGCAGCGTCCCGCCCTCGGTCAGCCCGCGGATCGCCAGGTAGGCCAGGGGGGCGGCGAACAGGCAGGCGACCAGCGCCGACAGCGCCAGCAGGGAGGGTGGAGCCGGCCGGTCCCGGTGTCCCCGGGCCGGCCGCCGGCGCCGTTCAGACGCCGTTGAAGCCACTGGACCGGATCAGCTCAACGGTGCGCTCCAGGCCGCCGCCGAGGGCGTCCACGTCGTAGTCGGGGGAGTGCAGCGAGGCCAGCGGCGGCAGTCCCGGGGCGGCGGGGATCCCCTGCACCAGCGGGTACTCGAAGGTCTGCTCGCTGAAGTAGCGCTGGGCCTCCGGTGAGAGCAGGAACTCGACCAGGCGGGCAGCCTCGTCGGCCTTGTCGGTGCCGGCCAGCAGGCTGGCCGTGGACGGGATCACCAGCGCCCCGACATCGCCGTCGGCGAACACATGGTTGCGGCTCGGGGTGTCGGGGTTCTCCTGCTGGAAGCGGTAGTTGTAGTAGTGGTTGACCAGCCCCATCGGGACCTCGCCGCGGCTGACCGCCTCGACGATGGCGTTGTTGTTGGCGTAGGTCCGCGGCTTGTTGCCGGCCATGGCCTTCAGCCAGCGGGTGGTGGCGTCCTCCCCCTCGAGCTGCCGCATGGCGGTCACGAAGTCCTGGAAGGAGCCGTTGGAGGGGGCGAGGGCGACCTTGCCGGTGAAGCGGTCGCCGGTGAGCTCCAGCACCGAGTCGGGAAGGTCGCGCTCGGCGACCAGCTCGGCGTTGTAGACCAGCACCCGCTGGCGGCCGGACACGCCGACCCAGCGGCCGTCGCGGTTGTGGAAGCGCTGGTCGACCTTGCCGAGCAGGCCCGTGTCGAGCTGGGCCAGCCGTCCCTTGCCGGCCAGGAAGCCGGTCGCCCCCGGGCTCTGGGAGAAGAACACGTCGGCCGGGGACCGGTCGCCCTCCTCGGCCAGCAGCAGGGCCAGCTCGGCCGAGTCGCCGTACTTGACGTCGATGGCGATGCCCGTCTCCTGGTTGAAGCGTTCCAGCAGCGGCCCGACCAGGTTCTGGGTCCGCCCGGAGTAGACGGTGAGGGCGTCGCGCGAGCGGCTGCACCCGGCCGACGCCAGGGCCAGCAGCAGCGCGAGGGCGACAGCGGCGGTCTTGTGGGTCATCCATCCTCCAGGTTTTAGGTTCGCCTAAATCCTAGCCGCGCGACCCCTCGGGGGCCAAGTCCCGAGACCTGAAGCCGAGCTGGCGCTCCGCCTGCCGGCGTCCTAGAACGCCGGTCAAGCATCCGGGCTCGAGGGATTTGGGTGGCCGCCGTGGGCGGCGCGCAAGCTCCAGGGCTGCACGGATGGTTTGGCGCTGCATGCGGCGCCGGATGCTTGACCGCCCTTCTAGTCCTCGACGACGTGGCTGGTGAAGGCCTGGCGGGCGGCTGCCCAGGCGGCGCGGTCGAAGCTGCCGTCCGAGCCGAGGGCGTCGGCGGCTGCCCAGGCCATGGCCAGGGCGTGGTGGGTGTTGTCGTGGGCGAACAGGCCGAGGCGGCCGAAGCTGAGCAGGGCCGGCTGGGCGGCCGCCCAGGCGTCGAGGGCCTCGAAGGGGGCGGCGTAGCCGGCCCGGTACACGGGGTAGGCGGCCGGCAGGCGGCGGACCGCGACCGCTCGGACCGGGCCGGGCTCGGGCAGGCCACGGTCGCGCAGGGTCGCGCGGACCAGGGCGGCCAGCCGGTCGTCGCCGGCTCGCCACAGCCGGTCGCCGGGGTGGCAGGGCAGCTCGGCGCAGAGCACCGTCCGGCCCGGCGGGTCGTCGCCGTCGCGGTAGTTGGTCGGCTCCGAGATCCGGGTCACCGGGGTGCCGGGGTCGGGCAGGTAGTGGGCGTCGTAGGGGCTGTACCGGCCGGTGTCCAGCACCAGGTAGACCAGCAGCATGGCCCGGAAGGCGAGCCGGCCGGCGGCCTCGCCGACCGCGGCCGGCGGGGCGGGGTCGGCCATGCGGGCCAGCGCGGGCAGCGGGATGGTCGACCAGACCCGCCCGGCGGTGACCGTCTCACCCCCGGCCAGGACGACCGTTGCCCGGTCGGAGGCCAGCTCGACCCGCTCCGCGGCGGCGCCGTAGCGCAGCTCGGCCCCGGCGGCGGCCGCCGCCTCGGCCAGCCGCTCGCTGATGGTGCCGAAGCCGCGCCGGGGATAGAGGAACTGCGAGCCGGAGCGACGGCCGCCGCCCCTGGCCACCCGGGCCAGCAGCCGGCCCGGCGAGCCGGCGCTCACCCGCCGGCGGGCCTGCTCGCCGGCCAGCTCGCCGGGGTCGAGACCCCACAGCTTGCGGGCGTACGGGAAGTAGAAGCGCCGGCACATGGTCGGTCCGAGGCCGGCCCGGAGGGTCTCGGCGAAGGTGTCGGCCCGTGGCCGCCTGGCCCAGGCGGTGGCGGCGTCGCGGGCCGCGGCGGCCGCGAACGACGGCGGCAGGTGGCGGACCAGGTCGGCCGGGCGCAGCGGGAACCGGATCCAGCGACCCTCCAGGAAGATGCGCCCGTTCCGGGGCCGGCGCTGCAGCTCCTCGCCGAGCAGGCCGCGCAGGTCGGCCAGGATGCGGGGGTCGATCGCCTGGTGCAGGCGGTGGCTGCCGTGGTCGACCCTGACTCCCTCCAGCTCGAAGCTGGCGGCGGCCCCGCCGGGGCCTTGGCCGCGCTCCAGGACGACCACCCGGTGCCCGGCCCTGGCCGCCCGGAAGGCCGCCCCAACCCCGGCCGGCCCCGCGCCGAGGACGGCGAGATCAACCCGCGGCACGCGGATAGCCGACCGTCGGCCCGCCCACGTAGTCGAGGTCGACCCGGTCGCCCGGCCGGAACTCGGGGGCGTCCAGCACCCGCACCCGCACCGCGTCGCCGCCGGGCAGGCGGGTCAGGTAGACCGCGTCGTGCCCGTAGTACTCGACCCTGTCGATGGTCGCCCCCCGCCCGGCGGTGACCCGCAGCTGCTCGGGCCGGAGCAGGACGTCCACCTCGCCGAGGAGCTCGGCCCGCAGCGGCACCCGTCCCACCACGGTGTCGGCGAGGCCGGCCGCGGCCACCCCCGGGACCAGGTTGGAGTCGCCGAGGAAGGCGGCGACGGCCCGCGAGGCCGGCGCCCGGTACAGCTCGGCCGGGACCGCCTGCTGCACGATCCGTCCGCCGAGGATCACCGCCACCTCGTCGCCGACCACGAAGGCCTCCTCCTGGTCGTGGGTGACGAACACGGCGGTGACACCGAGGTCGGCCAGCAGCCGCTGCACCTCGCCGCGGATCTGGACCCGCAGGATGGTGTCGAGGTTGGAGAACGGCTCGTCCAGCAGCAGCACCGACGGGCGCGTGACCAGCGCCCTGGCCAGGGCGACCCGTTGCTGCTGGCCGCCGGACAGGCTGGCCGGCATGCGGGCGCCGAAGCCGGCCAGGTCGACCAGGTCCAGCGCCTGCTCGACCCTCCCGGGCCGGGGCGCCGCGAGCCGCCTGCCCCTGCGCCGCTCGCGTGGCAGGCCATAGCCGACGTTGCCGGCCACGGTCAGGTGGGGGAACAGGGCGCCGTCCTGGAACACCATCCCGATCCGGCGCCGCTCCGGGGGCACGAACACCCCGGGCGCGCACAGTGGGCGGTCGTCAAGGCGGACCTCGCCATCGTCGGGCCGCTCCAGGCCGGCGATGCAGCGGAGCAGGGTGGTCTTGCCGCAGCCGCTGGGGCCGAGCAGCGCCACCACCCGGCCGGCGGGCACCCGCAGCCGCGCCCCGTCGAGCACCGTCACCGGGCCGAAGGCCTTGCGCAGGCCTTCGACGGCCAGCGCGCCCGTCGCCACGGAATGAGGCATGCCTAAATCCTACCCGATCGGACGGGAGACGGGACAACCTTGACAATCGGTGGTCGTCTGCGAGGTCGACCCGCTGGAGGCGGTGATGGACCTGACCGTCGAGCAGCAGGCCGATCTGCGCGGTTGGCGCCTCGGGACCTGACCGCCCACCTGTTCAAGCCGCTCCCCTCACGCTCCGAGCCATACCAAAGGAGCCAATCGAGCGTGCGGGAGCGGTGCATGCAGACCGAGGGACTGTTCGACGCCCCAGGGGCGACCGGGGTGGGCCTGCAGGACGCCGGACCGGGAGACCGGGTCGGAGTTGCCGAGCTGCTGGAGCGCGTGCTCGAGCTGGGCGCCTCCGACCTGCACCTGACCGCCGGGGCCAAGCCGACCGTGCGGGTCAACGGGCGCCTGGGCCAGCTCGACCAGGCTCCGGTGCTGATGCCCGCCGATACGCAGGCGATGCTCTACTCGATCCTGACCCAGCGGCAGCGGGAGCGGCTGGAGCGCGAGCAGGAGCTGGACTGCGCCCACGCCCTGCCAGGGAAGGCCCGCTTCCGGCTCAACGTCTACTTCCAGCGCAACGCCGTTGGGGCCGCCTTCCGGCTGATCCCCCAGGAGATCAAGCCCCTGGAGGACCTCGGCATCCCGGCCCAGGTGAGCAGCATGTCCCGCCTGCCCCGGGGGTTCGTGCTTGTCACCGGGCCCACCGGCTCGGGCAAGTCGACCACCC
>DATHIG010000423.1:0-3112 GCA_035490035.1 Actinomycetes bacterium | reverse complement strand
CTCGAGGTCGGCGCGGTCGAGGTGGCGACCGACTGGCGCCGCGGCGGGGTGGCCAGCGCCCTGCTCCGCTTCGCGGTCGAGCCCGACCCGTTCTCCGACCGCATCCTGATCGCCTCCGGCCTGGCCTGGCACTGGGACCTCGACGCCAGCGGCCTCTCGGCCGTTGCCTACCGGCGGGTGCTGCAGCGGGTGTTCGAGGCCGCCGGGTTCGAGCAGTTCCACACCGACGAGCACGAGATCGCCTACCACGCGGCCAACCTGTTCATGGCCCGCATCGGCGCCCGGGTGCCTCCCGCCCGCCGCGCCGCCTTCACCAGCCGCCTGGTCCGCGGCCACCGACCCATGGCGTGAGTCCGTGGTCGATCATTCAGTGGCTGGACGGGTGCAAGGCCCCTGCCCATACCTGGCCGACCTGGCGTCAATTCGTCCGTCGAGAAACGTGCGTGACGATTGACCGGGAGTTGTGGTGGAACGCCCTAACCTGTTTCATCACCCGGCTGTGAGACAGGTGTTGGACATTATGGTGCTGCCCGCCCAGAGCTCCTCTCCCGAAAATTCAGACAGGCCATCTAAGCGCCTTTCTTCGGACGAATCACTCTGGGAAGGGGCGCCCGAGCGCGAGCCTACGCCGGCCGAGGAGCCGGGACCGTCGCCGTCCGACCCGGACGGCCGGCGCCCCCTGTGGCGGCGGGCACTGCGCGTCGACCTGCTGCTGGCCGGCGCCGCGGCGGCGTTGCTGGCGGTGGGGTTCGTGCTCGGCATGGCCGTTTCCGGTCCGGGAAGCCCGCCTCCCGCGACCTCGCCGCCGTCGGTCCCTGCCACCGCGCAAGCCCCGGCCACGGTGACCAGCATCGTGGTCCAGCCGGGCCCGCCGCCCCGGTCGTGCAGGAACGCGATCGAGTGGGCCGACAAGGCCATCGCCTACATGGTCGGCAACATCCGTGACGACCGGCTGTCAACGGCGATCCAGGAGTTCATAGACAGCAGGCGCGCCTGCCAACGAGCCGTGAGGTGATCATGCGTCGAACCGTCCTCGTCGCCCCGGTCCGGCTGGTCGCCGGCACCGTCGCCATGTGGCGGGCCCGATACCGGCCTCGGCACGCGAGCGTCTAGCGCCGGCATCAAGGGCGGGCGCGATGCGAACCAGTCTCCAGAGCCGTTCGGCGGTTGCCGTCCTCCTCGCCGTCCCGGTGCTTGCGCTCCTGGTCCTGGCCGGCATCGGCACGGCCGCCAACCTGGAGGCCGGCGCCAGGGCCGAGCGGGTGCGGGGGCTGGTCCCGTTCGCCGGCGCCCTGACCTCCCTGGTCCACGAGCTGCAGCGGGAGCGGGCCCTGTCCGGCCCCCAGGCGGGTGCCGGGGACCAGGAGCCCGAGGCCGCCAGGGATGCGCTGCTGGCGGTCCGGCGGGCGGTCGACGGTGCGGCCGCCGCCTACCGGAACGCCGCCGTCCGGGTCGATGGCTCCGACCGGGACCGGGAGCTGCACCGGCGTCTCGACGCCGGGCTGGCCCAGCTGGCCGAGCTGGAGGCGGTGCGGGCCTCGGTCGACGGCGCCGCCAGGGCGGGGAACCCGGCCGCCGCGACGGCGACGGGGTTCCGCCGCTATACCGGGATCGTCGGCGGTCTGCTCGCGGTCGGCAGCGAGATCGGCCTGCGCGAGGCCGGCCAGGACGCCGAGCTGCTCCGGGCCGTGACCGCCGCCACCGCCTTCTCGCGGGCCAAGGAGCTGGCCGACCGCGAGCGCGAGGTGGCCGCCGGGGCGGCCAGACTCGGCCGCCTCGACCCGGCCGAGCGCATCCGCCTGGCCGCGATCGGCGGCCGGCAGGACGCGCTGCTCGACCAGTTCGAGGCCCTGGCCAGCCCAGGGCAGCTGGAGCGGTACGGGCGCGCCATCCCGGTCGCCGACGCCGAGCAGGCCGGCCGGCTGCGGCGGGCGGTGCTGGAGGACAGGGCCGCTTCCCGGTCGGCCATCGACCTTGCCGCCTGGTCCGGCGCGGTGGCGGCCAGGGTCGAGCGGATGCGCGAGGTCGAGGTCGGCCTGGCCGGTGAGGTGGCTTGGCTGGCCGGGGTGGCCGACCGGACCGCCGACCGCCGGGCCCTGGCCTACGGCGCGGCCTTCGTCCTTGCCTGCTGCTTCGCCGTCGCGCTCCTGCTGCAGGCCCGGGCCAGCCGGGCCGCGACCCGGGAGCCGGCCAAGGAGCGGCCGGCCGATGGGTTCGACCGGCTGCAGGCGGTGCTGGGCGGCGGGCTCGCCCATCCGCCGGTGGTCACGGCAAGCGGCCTCGGCCCGCCCCCGATCGTGCCGGTCGGCCCGGAGGAACCCCGGCGGGCCGCCCCGGTTGCCGAGCTTCCGCCATCGCCGGTCCCGCGGCCGCCGGCGCCCGAGCCAGAGGAGGTCCAGGGGCTGGTCGACCTGGCCAGGCGGGGCCAGGAGCTGGTCGACCAGCAGCTCGAGGTGCTGGGCCAGGCCGAACGCGACCATGCCGACCCGAGGCTGCCGGGTCGGCTGCTGCAGGTCGACCGCCTGGCCGGCAGGGCGAGGCGCAATGCCCACAACCTGATCGTGCTCGCCGGCGGCGAGCCGAGCCGTCGCTGGGACGGGCCCGCTCGACTGGCCGAGGTGATCGCGGTCGCGGTCCGCGACAACCGGGACGCCCCCCGGGTCGACGTGCTGGTGGCCGACGACCTGATGGTGCCCGCCGTGGCCGCCGACGACCTGGCCAACCTGCTCGGCGAGCTGATCGACAACGCCACCGCGTTCTCGGCCCCCGAGACCAGGGTGCGGATCAGCGGGCAGGAGATCGGCTCTGGCTACGTCATCGAGGTGGAGGACCGCGGCCTCGGCATGACCGACGAGGAGCTCGAGGGGGTCAACCGGCACCTGGCCGGCCGATCGGACGGCGTCGACGACCTGGAGCAGCGGCTCGGCACCTGGGTTGCCGGGCGCCTCGCCGAGCGCCACGACGTCAAGGTGCAGCTCCGGCGCTCCGCCTACGGCGGGGTGACCGCGCTCGTCTACCTGCCCGAGCCCCTGACGACGGCCCGGCCGGCCACAACGGCCCAGCCGGCGACAACGGCCCAGCCGCCGACAACGGCCCAGCCGCCAACGATGGC
>DATHIG010000422.1:0-2269 GCA_035490035.1 Actinomycetes bacterium | reverse complement strand
GGCAGCGCTCAACGTTTTCTGGCTGGGCGCGCAGCGCACCTCCTCAGCGGCAGATTTGGGTGGCTTGTCAACCCTGTTGCAGACGTTTTTACTCTGGCTCCTCATCCCTGGCCTCGCTGGCACTTGGGAGGAGCCGGGCTTCAGAGGCTACGCCCTCCCCCGGCTGCAGTTCCGCTACTCGGCACTCCTAGCCAGCCTGATCCTAGGGGTGCTGTGGGCTTTCTGGCACCTGCCGTTCGTGGTGACGGGGGAGGACATCTGGATTGACGCCACCTTGTTCATCATCGAATGGTCGATCGTCTACACCTGGCTGTTCAACAACGCTAAGGGCAGTGTGTTGATTGTCATGCTGTTCCACGCCATGAACAACACGTTCTCAAACGGGTTTGTCGGCCAGATGTTCTCAGGAGCAGACTCGGTCAACCAGGCGTGGCTGCGCCTAACACTGTGGGGTGTCGTGGCGATCGTCCTGGTCATTGTGTACGGCTCCCAAAACCTGTCGCGCAAGCATCTAAAGCAGGTGGAACCAGTGCAGCCTGAGGTATCCGCGTCCCCTCAGGCAGTCTGAACGAGCTGCACAGACCGCGTCGCCAAGCTGGTGAGCGACTTCGTCCGGTGATGTCGATTCTTGAGGCCTTCTACGACGGCGTAAGGCGTCCAACAGCCGACCGGTCCGACGTTCTTGTGCTGTCGGCGGATGGCAATGGCATCGTGATGCGACCCGCCGCCCTAGCTCCGCTACCGCCGAGGCGGCATCACGAACAACCTCTAAGCAATGCAGGCTTCGACGAGGTGAAGACCCATGACGCACCAGGCGACCCACTCAACACCATCAACGTAGCCACAAGGTCGGTGGCGAGCCCGAAGTAGATAGAAGGTCGGCCCGCGAGAAGCTCAGAATGAGTAGTAAGGCCATGGACGCCGCGAGGCGGCCCGCAGCGAAGCGAGACACACGGAGCGGCGGCCGTCGCTCCGCGACGGCTCTTGCTACCGATTAAAGGGGTTTCGGCAAACAGATTCTGCCGAAACACATCTCAGGCGTTGTGAGGTGTCGGAAGGCCGGGTTTCAGCGGCTCGGGCCGAACGCGGGAGGCGGCGCCGAGCGCGGGACGGGTGGCCGCTGGTCGCGTGATGTCGTAGTCGTCCACCTGGTCCTTGGGACGGCGTTGGGCGTTGTGGGGTCCCGGTTCGGCGTTTGCGGTAGCTGGTCGAGGATGCGCCACCACAGGGCTGCCGCGGGGTGATCGTCGGGTAGGGGTCCTACGGCGGCCGCTGACCGGACAAGGTGGGTGGCGTCGAAGCCGGCCCGGGTGAGGTTGCTCAGCCTTTCTGCCAGCTCCGGCAGGAATGGGTCTGTGGTTGCGCTGGGGACTTCTCTAGCGAGCAGTTGCCGCCATTGCCGGTCAGTATGGGTATTCGCGGCTGCGAGTCGCATCTCAAGCTGCTGTTGGCCCACTCGAGCGGCGCGGCCGAGCTGGGGTGGCCCGGTGGGTCGCAGGTCGCTGTGGTCGACCTGGGTGGCGGCGCGCCACATCTGCACGTCGGCGATCAGCTGGGCCGGCACGGGAGCGCGTCGCTGGGCCGCCCAGGCCGGCGTTTCATGTGCGGCGTTGAGGCGGACCTGGCCGGCGAGTTGAGCAACCAGGCGTGATCGGGCGCTCAGGTATGGTCCCCAGTCGGGGTCGCCGGCAAGCCGGTCAGGAATGCCGGGCAGCCACGGCAGCGGCCCCCCGGTGGCGACATCGTCGATGTCGTGAAGCCGTGAGTCGAGAACAGCCGCCTGATCACGGCGCTCGCCAGCTCGCGCGGTGCTATGGCGGCGTGCAGTTCGGCGACCGGATCGGCGCCGCCGGCGGCCAGGAGCAGCAGCTGGCCGCGCAGGGTCGGCCATGCCGGCTCCCCGGTCAGCCCGTTGAGGAGGCGCTCGGCGCTGCGATCGAGGCCGGCTACCACCTGTGGGCCGGCGAGGTGTTCGGCGGCGAGGTGGAGGGCGTCGACGTAGCGGGCCGTGGCCGGGCCGAGCCGGGCGGCGGGATCTTGCTGCTCGCGCTGCAGGGTGGTGGCGGATTGCGCGGCGGAGTCGCGCGCCAAGATCTGTTCGAGCAGCTCGGTGGCGGTCCGCGGGTGGACAGTATCGGGCCGTATCACGTTGTGTGGGTCTCCGTCCCCCACCACGGAAAGGTAAATATGGTTAGCGGCGCGGCCGCGGGTCAGCATGGTGTACAGCTGCTGCCGGGACTCTCCACCAGTGACGACGCCATGCATGGTG
>DATHIG010000421.1:0-2208 GCA_035490035.1 Actinomycetes bacterium | reverse complement strand
ATCCAGGCAATCGAAGGAACTCTTGCTGCCAATGTGCCGCAACTGGCCCTCGTCCCGAATTTCTTAGCGGATTGGCGCCAGCGCTATTACCACTTCGAGCCCCTCCGTCCGGGTATGAGCAGCAGAACGCAAAGCCTGTCTACTCCAACGGTAACTATTCAGGTGCCAGTGGTTCGAGGATGAGTGGTGGGCAGCGCAGCTCGCCGCTGGTGAAGCGGCCGACCGGCTGGTCGAGCTGGACGACGACGTTCTGGCCGGCCCACCCGGTCACCGTCCCGGCCCGGCCGTGCAGGTAGTTCGGCTTGGCGCTGTGGTTGATGTGGACCCGGTCACCGACCCGCAGGCTGGCCAGGGTGGTCATCGACCGGGCGGTGGCCAGCAGCCGCACCCGCTCGTTGATCACCGCGCCGAGCACGCCGAGCTCGTTGTCCAGCTCCCCGCGCGCGATCGCCTCGACCACGGCTTGGACCAGGTCGACCGGGGCGGCCGGGACGCGGGCCGGCCGCGGCTGCGGGCGGCGAGCGCGGCGGGACATGACCAGGGGAGTCTACGCAGCCTCACGGCGGCGCTGACGCTGGCAGCCAGGGGTGACCCTCGAACAGTTGCCGAAGGGCTGCCAGGGGGTTGACGCCGTGCTTGCGCGTGGTCGCCAGGTAGGAGCGGACGACCAGGAACGCCTCGGCGCCGGCCAGGGTGCGCCAGCACCCGGAGATCTTCTGCTGCAACTTCACCATCCGCAGATCGCGTTCGGCCTGGTTGTTGGTCGGCGGGACCCGCAGGTCGACCAGGAACCGGCAGACCTCGTCACGGTGGGTGTCCAGTCGTTCTAGCAGGCACACCGCGGGCGGCCGCTTGGGCCGACGCCGCTGGCCTGAGCGGCGAGGTGGGGGCGGGTTGGCGGCATGCCCCTTGGCGAGGATCTCCCGGTAGCGGCCCAGCAGCCCCTCCACGACGGCGGCAGGCAGCCGCGCCATACCGGCAGCGTGGGCCGTCCCGGCCTGCCCGCAGGCCATCGACAGCCACTCGGCCATCTCGGCCGCCCACCCCTGGCCACAGGTGGCAGCGGCCTCCTCCAGCTCCCGGAGCAGGTGCGCCACGCACAGCGCATGGGCGGCGGTGTCGTAGCGCCGGTATGGCGCCCAGCCGTCATGCACCGCCACCCCGGCAAAGCCGGGCAGGACCCCTGCGGCGTCCATCGCCTCCACGCCGCGCTTGGGATGGACCGTGAACCAGCTCAGCAGCGCGGTCGAGGCCGAGTGGATCCAGTGCAGCCGGCCGCCAACCCGGGCGCCGGTCTCGTCGAAGTGGACGACCTCGGCACCGGCGAGCTGCCCACACACCGCCTTGGTGAACCCGCTCAGCTCCAGACAGGCCGCGCCCTCGCCGGCCAGCCCCGCCAGCAGCCCGGTGCTGACCGGCGCGCCGAGCACATCGGCCAGCAGCTCGGCGGTCCGCTCCATCGGCAGGTGCTGCCATGCGCCCAGGTACACCGCCAGTGCCCGCACCCCAGGGCCATAACACGCCGCCGAGCGTGCCTGGGCAGGGAACCTGGCCAAGGTGACGTGCCCGCACCCGCAGCGGCGCCGCTCCGCCTGGTGCTCGGTCACCCACAGCCGCACCTCGGGCAGGTCCAAGACCTGCCGGGCCTCCACCCCAGTGACCGGAGCCAGCGTCAGGTCCGAACCGCACCCCTGGCACGCCACCGGCCGGTGGACCACCACCTCGTCAGGGTCGGGCACCTGGGCCAGATGCGCGCCAGGGGCGCCGGGCTGCTTGCCGGGCTTGCGCCCACCACCACCCCGCTCCCGCCTGGGTGTCGGCGGCTTGGCGAGCCCGTCGGACGACGGCGGCTTGGAGGAGTTGCGCGAGTGCCTGCCGAGCTGGCGCTCCAGCTCGGCCACCCGCGCCTGCAACGCCTCGACCACGCGGGCCTGCGCAGCGTTGGCCGCCCGCAGCTCCACAATGACCGCCGCCTGGACCTGGACAGCCACGGCCACGTCAAGCTCAGCAGCAGGATCGGGATCGAGGAGCAGGTCACGGCCTCCGGCACGTCGAGCAGTCACGCCCGCTTGCCCATGGGCCTACGGGAGGGCTATCCCACAACCCCCTACACAGTCAACCGCCCACAACACGACCCGAAGCTCCTGAACAGTTACCCTGTACGTACACCAAGAAACATGCTACTCAGCAGGTCGGGTGCGCCGTCCA
>DATHIG010000420.1:0-4281 GCA_035490035.1 Actinomycetes bacterium | reverse complement strand
GGACCAGGGGATGCTCCCGGCAAGCGCAGAGCAGGCGCTGACTGCCGCCATTCTGCCGCCCCCGGTCACCCCGGATCTCGTCAAGGGCACACCGCAGCCCACCCCCACGACCTACGGGCCAAGTGTGACCACGTCTACGGGATCACCGACCACCACCCAGGCGCCAACCACCACCCAGGCACCCACCACCACGGTGCCGACCACCACCCAGGCGCCGACCACCACCCAGGCGCCGACCACCACCGCCGTGCCCCCGGACGTGACCAACTCCCCCGATCAGGGCAGCAACGACGACAGCGGTCAAGGGAGCAGCGGGGAGACCGCGACCACCCTGCCCTAGCCCCTGACGTGGGGAAGTGGCGAGACGTCACCACGTCCTCGTGTAATCCCCGGACCCGTCAGGCCCATTAAGAATTGGCCTCACCCTGATCTGCGGTGCCCTGGAAGCTCTGTAGGTCAACATCGGACCAGGCCGCGAACAGCGCGGACACAACGGTGTGGAACGCTGGCAGGCTTCGCGTCTCGCTCGTCGCATCGCTCGGTCGAGATCGCTAGTGGCTCTGGCTCTTGTCGTTGTTGAGACCGTCGCCCACCTCAAGGGCGACGCGGAAGACCTGGCCGTGGTCGACCATGCCGAATCGACGACAGCGGGGATCTTCGGGCGCTGGACCGCGCGGTGAAGTGGCTTTGGTCCTGATCGCCTAGGATGCGAACCGATCCGCTCGCGGGAACCGGCCAGGCCGGCTGGCTGGCTCATCGGCCCGGCCTGGCGGCCTGACACGGGAGGGCACGGGTTGATGATCTGGAGACTGCTCAGGGGGGCGCTCGGAGTGCCGCTGCTGCTCGGCAGCCTGGTGCTGGTGACCGCCGAGCCGGCGGCCGCCTGTACCTGCTACGGCATGTCCGAGGCAGACCGGGTGGCCCGATATGACGCGGTCTTTGTCGGCACGTTGGTCTCCCACGTCATCCACGTCGACCACAAGGCCCGCGACCTCATGGCCAGCCCGGATCCAGCGGTGGCGTGGCGCGCGTTCCTGAGCGACTCCACCCGGACTGTGTGGACGTTCCAAGTGAGCCGGGTCTACAAGGGAGCGGTTCGCAGACGCCAGGAGATCATCACCCCACCAGGTGCGCCGGGCGGGAGCAACTGCAGTGGGGTCGGGTCGCTCCGGCTCCGGCGCCCGGGCACAGAGCCAATGCTGGTGTTCGCGTCTAGCTCGGGGGGTCACAGGTACCGGCCCCAACCCGGCCAGTACGCCTCCAACATGTGCAGTGGATCACGGCCGCTGGCCGACGGTGGCGAACCCGCCACTGGTGGGCTCTCGGCTCGTCAGCCCAGCGGGCCGGATCGACCGCCGTCCCCGAGTCGTGGTGGGCTGTTGGCTGGTGCATCCGGCGGGTCGGTCAGCTCGCCGCCCTCGACCCGTGGTGGGCTGCCAGCTCGTGCGGCCGGCGGGTCGGCCAGCTCGCCGTTCCCGGCCAGTCTCGGGCTTGGCGTCGGGCTCTTGGCCGCGGGGGCCGCGGCCGGACTGGGGTTGGTCAGGGTTAGGGCTCGCCGTCGGGCAGGCGCCGACTAGGCCTGCCTGCGCGCTTGTGCTGCCTCCTGTTGCCTGGCCGGGCGGTCTGCCCGTCTTCGTGGAACCGAGGATCGGTAGATGCCGTGGCATGCCGAGAGGCCACCGGGGGCAAGCGGTGGAGCCAACGAAGTTGGCCGAACGCGATATCGACCTGGTCCAGCACGACGTGGGAGGATCGCATCGAAAAGGTGCCTCCGGCTCGCGGTGAATGGCTGGCTTCGCAACCGCCATCCTCCCAGGTCAGGAGGCCCCTTTCACACTCCCACCCACCTCAAGCAATCCCAATCGCAGTGGAACCAGGTTGAAGAGGGCGGCTATAGCAACGCAGCAACCAGACAAGCGGCGGATTGACCGTCCGCTGCTCGCGAAGCAGGGCCTCAACTATCCGCGCTAGGGCGTGTTTCAAAGGGCGATCCGCCACGCGGTCACCGAAGCATCGGTCACCGGATTCCGGCTCGGCGTTGCCTCGTCCGCCGGCATCGTGCTCCTCGCCGGCCTGCTGGGCGCGGGACCGCGCAACCCGCGCCCATCTGCGAGCTCAACGAACGCGAGACGAGCCCTGTTGCAGCGACTTTCTCTACGCGCCTGAGGCGCGTTAGCGCCGATTTCCACGCAGCGAATTGGCCCCCAGTCTCAGGCGAGTTCGTAGCGGAGGGTGCGGCCGCCCCACCAGGGGACGGCGGTGGTGGGCAGGTCGGCGGCGCGGAGGACGGGCGAGTGGGCGCGTCGGTCAATGCGGACCGTGATGACCTGGCCGTGGTTGCGGATCTGCCCGCTGACGCCGAGGAAGTGTCGTTGCAGGGTGTCGGGAGTGGCGGTGGCCTGGCCTGGTAGCCGGCGGCGCAGGGCTGCGCAGACGGCGCTGGCCAGGACGGACAGGGCGACGTCGAGGTCGACGTTGAGCGGCACCGCCGAGGACAGGGCGTCGAGGTGGAAGCTGCGGATGGCCTCGGCGAGGCGTTGCTCGATGGTCATGCGGCGGGCGTAGCGTTCGATGAGGGCTTTGACGGCGATGGTCCGATCATTGGTGATGATCACGGTCGGGGTGTCATGGCCGAGGCCGGTGACGACGAGCTGGCGGACGGTGCCCGGGTAGCCGGTGAGCTTGACCTGGAGTTCCTGGCAGACCTTGGGTTTGCGGTGCTTGGCGTCGCGATCCAGGGTGATCGTGGTGTAGGCGGTGGGGGGCAGGTTGTCGATGTGGCGCACCAGGGAGGGCGAGCGCATGCGCAGGGTCAGGAACTTCACCCCGCGCTGGTCGAGTTCGCCCAGCACCTTGTGGGTGGTGACCTTCTGGTCGAGCACGAGCATGGCCGGGTCGGCGCCGGATACCTGCTTCCAGTGGTCGCAGAAGGCGATGACCTCGCGGTTTTGGGTGGCCTTGGCAAGGTCGGCGTTGGCGTAGACGAGGTTGTGGGTGCCGGAGTCTTGCGCGAAGAAGGTCAGCACCGACCGGGTGCGCTGGGAGCGCCGGGGGACGTAGTGCTTTTCCATGACGGGGTCTTCGCCCCAGTGCATGATCGCGTGGAAGTCCAGGTCGAACACGCTGCCCTCGGCCAACCCGGTCGTGAGCATGACGCTGTCCAAGGCGGCCAGGAACGCGCGCTGGCGGCGGTGGTCGAGCCGATAGGAGTACTCGGTCAGCGAGCTCTTCTTCGGCAGCGTGGCCAGGCCGGCGAACAGGGCGGCACCTGGGTCGGTGGCCAGGTCGTCGACGTGGGAGATCCGCCGGGTGGCGGTGAGCTTGAGGGCCAGCAGCGCAAGGATGGAGCTGATTGCGGGGATCTCGCGGGTGCCGGGGTAGCCCGCCTTGCGGACCAGGCCGGGCAGGTCGAGGGCGACCAGGTCGGGCACGGCCAGCAGCAGCCCGGCCACCCGTGTCGGGCTTGCGGCCGCAAGCCCGGCGAAGTCAAGCACCTTGGCGCGGGGCAGCTGCTCGCGGAGCACGCCGCCGCGCTCGTGGTGGGGTCGGCGCCACAGCCGGGGGAGCCCCTCGGCGGCGAGGATCTCCCAGACACCAGTGCGATTGAGCGGGGTGCCCTCGGCGGCCAGCGCTGCCGAGATCTCGTCGATGGAGTGCCCGGTCAGCCGCAACTCGAGCACTCGGGCGCGGGCGGCGTCCTTGGCGGGCGCTCGGCGGGGTCCTGGCCGGGTGGTGGGGAACAGCTCCAGCCTGCCCGCGCGGAAGTCGCGCACCAGCGAGGAGAACCCGGCCAGGGTGTAGCCGAACCGTTGGGCCGCCGTGGCGGCCGGGACGCCGTCTGCCAGGTAGGCGCGGAGCGCCTCGTAGCGCCGCTGCGTCGGGCTGGTCGGCTGGAGGAAGAACTCCCCGCCGCGCCGCGCGGGCTTGTGGGGGGTGTTCGCTGACTGGTCCATGTCGGAATCACAGCAGCTTTGCGGATTGGGGACAACTCGCCTCGCGCGTGACACACCATCGTGGGGCTCAATCGTGTGGCTGGTAGCTGGAATCAGGCTGGAGCGTGCCCGGCTTGACCGTGTCAGCGGTTGATCACGCTGTGGAGAGTAGGCCGGGTGCCGGTTGACCAATCAGTGAGGTGGCCCCTGGTCCTGGACGGCCAGACCGGCACTTACCTGCACCTTCCTGACTGACGCCTGGGGCACAGGCAGGACGTGGAAATCGGCGTTAGTGAGTGCTTGAGAACTGGTTTGGGTTGATCAGGTTGCGTGGCTGGGTTGGGGTGAA
>DATHIG010000419.1:0-2370 GCA_035490035.1 Actinomycetes bacterium | reverse complement strand
GCTCGGCCGCAATCGTGCGGTGCAACGCGTCCCGTTCCGGTGTCCACACGCCGAGACCATCGGTGTAGAGCACGTCAGTCGCGTGGGTGGCCATCGCATCGCCGACGGTGGACTCCACATAGTCCATGCGGGCCTGGAACTCTGCGTCGTTCATCGGAGCCGACGGGTCGGGCTCGGGTGCCTTCTTCGCGGCGGGCTTCACCGGTGCCTTCGCGGCGGGCTTCTCCGCGGGCTTCGCCGGTGCCTTCGCGGCAGGCTTGTCACGCTTCTCGCCATAGGACCGCAAGGTGCTGGGCATCTTCCGATCGAGTTCCTCGCGCAGGTCGCCCAGCAAGGCGCGAGAGACCTCTTTCCGCGACGGCTTAGACCCGAACTTCAGGCCACGGACCTTCGTCGCGACGTCATGCAGCTGCTCCCCATCAAACCCTTGGAACGGATCGCCCTTACCGCCCGAAGCGGCCCACCGACGAAGCCCGGAAATGATCCGGGTGAAGGTCTCGCGGAACTTGCCCTCCGTGTCGCGCGGGTGAAGGTCGGGCCTGAACTTACCGGCCGCCTCAACACGCTCGGCCTCGTCAGCCTCACCGCTGTAGGCGTCGATCGCACCGGCCAGGGTGTCGTCGTCGCCGCCGCCGAACGTGTTGTCGCTGCCCGTATCACGCGTCGTCTCCTTGTCCTTCGGCGGCAGCCCATACCGCTGGCGCTCGGACTGCTCCAGCACGTCATCCGGCTGAATCACACCAGAGTCGATCAGCATCTTGACGGCCTGCGCCGTGGCCGCTTGCCTCGATCCAATCTCGTCAAAAACGATCCGCGGCGCTGGCTCTTTCTCGCCCCAGACCGTGTCGACCAGGTCTTCAACGATGTGCATGCTCGCCGTGGTGGCGATCTGCGCGGCCAGCGTTTGTAGCGACTGGGTGAAGAAGTCCATAAAGGACGCGCCGAGCGCGTAGCTGCCGTGGCTCTGGCTGTCCAGGTTCAGGAAGTGCGCTAAGACCGCCCGCGCGATTTGCTCGTCGTGGTATTTGACGACCGGCAGCGCATCAGGCAGCTGACCCTCGACGCCGACCAGGCGAAGATTCGCGCCAAACGGCACCGCCGACCCCGCGGCCTCACCGGACCGCCACGCCTGGGCCATCGCGTTGCCGCGGTCCATCTCAGCCTCGGCAGCCTCGCTCTTGGTCGCGGTGATCTCGCTGCCGATGTAGAGCGGGATGCCCATGCCGTTGCGTTCAATCGTCTGCGCCTGCACCCGCAGCAGCCGGTCCTTGATCAACCAGTTCTTGTACGCCTGACGGAGGATCGAGCGGCCGAGCCAGTTCGCGCCCTCCTTCTTGTAGACGTAGGCGACCAGGTGCTTCACCGGGATCGGCTTCTGCTTCTTGCCGATCATCGACGAATACTGGGTGATCGAGATAAGCCCACCGTCGGGGGCGACGTCGACGTGCTCGATCGTGCGCGGCATCCGCGGGCCCAGCTTGTGCAGGTGCGCCCGCTTCGCGTCGTCGGTGATCTGGTAGAGCTGCTCGAAGAACATGTGTCCAAAGGGGAGCATCAGGAGCGCAAGCTCGACGTGCTCCAACCAGCTGAACCGGTCCCGAGAGCGAAGCGGCGGCTCGGGGTCTTCGCGGCCGACGATCGGCAGCCCCAGGTCGTCGGCCACCCACTCGACCACCTCGTCCCGGGCCTTGGCCGGGTCGAGCCGCCACGGCGTGGCCAGGATCGGGCGGCAGACCGCCTCCAGCACCGACCCGACCTGGGAGTCCTGCTTGCGCATCTGGTCAAAGACGGCGATCGACTCCGGCCACTGGAGTTCCGGGGTGGTCTCCTCCGGGTCATACACCCACCAGTTACGCGTCGCGCCGTAGAAGGGGGTGGACTGCGCGTAGCCGATCTCGCTCACATGCGCTTTGGCCACGACTCGCCCCCCCTTCAGAATCCGGCCGTCATCAGGTCACCGGTCTCGGTCTTGACCCTTGTGGACAGTCGTGGCAGGGACGCGGCCATCATCGGCGGCGGCATCGTCATCGCCGCCTCCAGCGCGAGCACCGCGCCGATGCCGGCGTCGATCTTGTCCCGGTTCGGGCCCTTGACGAACACGAATTTGGTCCGTCCGTCGTCCTCTTCGTCCCGGACCCGGACCTTGCGCTTGTGCATCGCGAGCACCTGATCGGTGAGCACCTTCGAGCCGTCGTGCGTGTAAACGCCCTCGGTCAGGTGGGTCGAGAACCGGTCGCAGGCCCGCCACATACGGGTGGGCTGGTTGGTGTCAAACAGGACGACCTGGTCCTCGCCGTGCTCCTCGATCCAGAACTCGATCTCGGTCTGCCACTTGGCCGGGTCGCACAGCATCAGCCCGACCTTGTAGTA
>DATHIG010000418.1:0-2141 GCA_035490035.1 Actinomycetes bacterium | reverse complement strand
CAGTGGTGGGACGGGACTTGGCGTTACGACGGTGATCGAGGGTCGGGTTGGGATCGGCGGTCCGGAGCCGTGGCTTGGGATCGGCGGTCCGGCCCGGTGGCTTGGGATCGGCGGTCCGGCCTCGTCCGGTGGTCCGGGTGGGAGCAGCAGTCCGGGCGCGCAGGCGTCGCTGGGGCTGGCCATGGTGCGGTCGGCCAATCGCATCCGTAAGCGATCGACCGCCTCGGCGACCGCGGTGGTGGTACAGGCGTAGCCGGCCAGGTGCGGCAGCCCGACCAGGTCGAGCAGATCTCGGCGGAGGTCGATGACCAGGATGGCGAGTGCCTCGGGCCGGTGGCGGGCGGCCAGGCCATAGGCGATCAGCCGCAGCAGGCTGGTCTTGCCGCATTCGGCGTCGCCGAGCACGAGCAGGTGCGGCGACCCCTTGAACAGGTCCAGCCAGACCAGCTCCAACCGGTGCTCCTCGACCGCAAACGGCAACCCCGCCGGCTGGTCCGGGCCGGGATCCGGCAACGCCCTCTGCCCCAGCAGTGCTGGCAGTAGCCGCAACGGTGGGGCGACCGGGCCACCACCTGGTCTGGCCAGCGCGCGGTCCAGGAGCGCCTCGGCGGGCCCGGGCAGGGCGGCCTGGAACTGGAGCCCGGACTGGGTGAGGCCGCGGCCCGGCACCGCTGCAAGCGCCCCCGCCACCGCCCGGCCGATCTCGGACTCTGCCGGGTCGTTCAGGCGCAGCTCCAGGCGCCCGCCGAGGTTGTCCCGGAGACTTGGACGCAGCTCGGCCCAGCGGTTGGCGGCCAGGATGAGGTGGACGCCGTAATGAAGGCCGGTCGCGGCAAGCTCGGCGATCTCCGCTTCCAGCTCGGGCAGCTCGCGCGCGAACGCGCCCCAGTTGTCGATCACGAGGAAGACCTCGCCGTAGCCGCCGAGGTCGAGCCCGGCGCGACGGAGCTCGTGCCACGACGCCATGGAGTCGACGCTCAGGTCCCGGAAGCGCCGCTCGCGCTCGGCGACGACGGAGCGGAGCTCCCGAACGAGGCGGTGGACCCGTTCGGGCTCGCGGGGGCCGCACACGGCGCCGACGTGTGGCAGGCCGCCGAGCCGATGGAGCGCGCCGCCACCAAGGTCGATGGCATAGGCCTGCACCTCGTCTGCCGGATGGGTGGCGGCCAGGGCGCCGACGATGGTGCACAGGAGTGTGCTCTTGCCGGCCCTCGGCGCACCGACGACGGCCAGATGGCCCGCGCTTCCCGAGAGGTCAAGGATCAGCGGTTCCTGGGCCTGCTCCACCGGCCGGTCGACGATCGCGACCGGCACCCGCAGCCAGCCGCCCTCGGCGGCGTCGAGCAGCTCGTCCAATGGGACGGCGGCGGTGAGAGGCGGCAACCAGACCTGATGAACTGGTTTGGCAGCTCGGGCCAGCCCGGCCACCAGGACGTCCAGATCGGTCAGGACGCCGCCTTGTGCCGACCTCGAACCGGATGCCGCAGCGGGATCGGAGTGGGAGCCGGCAGCCGGGTTCGCCACGCGGGTGCGGCGGGTCGGGGCGAACGGCACGATACGAACGTCGAGCCCGGTCGACGCACTGCCGAGCCCGTGCTCGACGAGCTGCACGGGCTGCTCCACCCCCAGGACAGGCTGCTCCACCCTCACGGCGGGCTGCTCCACCCCCAGGGCGGACTGCTCCACCCCCACGGCGGACTGCTCCACCCCCACAGGGGGCTGCTCCACCCTCAGGGCAGGCTGCTCCACCCCCACGGCGGACTGCTCCACCCCCATGGCAGGTTGCTCGACCGTTGAGGTGGGGTGGTCGGTGGAGACGAGGGCGGCGGTGAACGGTAGGGATGGGGCGCCGTCGACGTTGAGGAGGGCGGCGCCCGGGGCTGGGGGGAGGTGGTAGGCGTCGGGGGTGCCGAGGACCGCGGTCGACTCGGCGGCGCTGAAGGTGCGCAGGCAGATCCGGTAGCGCAGGTGGCCGTCCAGGCCGTGGAGGCGGCCTTCGTCCAGCCGCTGAGAGGCGAGCAGCAGGTGCATGCCGAGGCTGCGGCCGACCCGGCCGATGGCGGTGAAGCGGTCGAGGAACTGGGGGCGGGCGGTCAGCAGCTCGCCGAACTCGTCGACGACGATCAACAGATTCGGCAGAG
>DATHIG010000417.1:0-6164 GCA_035490035.1 Actinomycetes bacterium | reverse complement strand
CGCTCCCGGGCATGGACGACGGACCCGTGCTCTGGTGCAAGGACCTGCGCAAGCGCTTCAAGCAGCGCCTGGCCGTCGACGGTGTCGGGTTCGAGGTCGCCCCGGGCGAGACCTACGGGCTGCTGGGGCCCAACGGCGCCGGCAAGACCACCACCATCTCGATGATCTGCGGGCTGCTGCGGCGCGACGGCGGCGAGGTCACGGTGGCCGGGGCGTCGCTGGACCGCGACCCGGGCCGGGTCAAGGCGGCGATCGGCTACGTGCCCCAGGACGTCGCCCTCTACCCTGACCTGAGCGGGCTGGAGAACCTGCGCTTCTGGGGTCGGATGTACGGGCTGGCCGGCCGGGACCTGGTCGAGCGGGTCGAGGCCACCCTCGAGGTCGTCGGGTTGACCGAGCGGGCGGGCGACAAGGTTGCCGACTACTCGGGCGGCATGCAGCGTCGCCTCAACATCGCCGCCGGGCTGCTGCACCGCCCCCGGCTGCTGGTGCTGGACGAGCCGACCGCCGGGGTCGACCCGCAGAGCCGCAACGCCATCCTCGGCAACGTCGAGGCGCTGGGCGGGCAGGGCGTCGCCGTGCTCTACACCACCCACTACATGGAGGAGGCCGAGCGCCTCTGCGACCGGGTCGGGATCATCGACCAGGGCCGGCTGATCGCCGAAGGCACCCGCCGCGAGCTGGTGGCGACCGTTGGCGAGCGTGACCGCATCGAGCTGGCCGCCACCGGCGACCTGGCCGGGCTGGCCGGCGTGGCGGCGGGGATGGAAGGGGTCGACGAGGCCAGCGTGGTCGCCGGCGGCGTCCACCTGGTCGCCAAGGACGGCCGCCGGCTGCTGCCCCGGCTGCTGGAGGCTGCCGAGCACGCCGGGGCCGAGGTCACCAGCGTCGAGCTGGTCGAGCCCGACCTGGAGGCCGTGTTCCTCCACCTGACCGGCAAGGCCCTGAGGGACTGATGGGGGCCCGGGGCGCAAGGAGCCAGGCGAGCGCCCCGGCCGGGACGCGGCCGCTGCGGGTCGCCTTGCTGGTCGCCGGCAAGGACCTGCGCCAGCGGCTGCGCGACCGCTCGGCACTGGTGATCGCGTTCGTCGCCCCGTTCCTGCTGGCCTCCATCATCGGGCTGGCCTTGCGCAGCGACTTCGCCTTCCGGGCGACCTACGCGGTCGCCGACGCCGACCGCGGCCCGGTGGCCGCCGCCTTCACCGACGGCGTGCTCGGCGGCCCCGGCCTCCGCGACCTGGTCACGGTGCGCCCGGTCGATCCCGACCAGGCCCGGGCCCTGGTCGACCGGGGCGAGGCCGACGCCGCCTTCCTGCTCCCGGCCGGCCTCTCGGCGTCGGTGCAGCAGGGCCGGCCGGCCACCGTCACCGTGCTCGAGTCGGGCGAGAACCCGATCGCCGGCCAGGTCGCCCGCTCCCTGGCCGAGACCTACGCCGCCGAGCTGGCCGCCACCCGGCTGGCGGTCGCCACCGCCCTGGACGCCTCCGGCCGGGCCCCGACCCAGGCCGAGGCCCGCCGGCTGGGGGAGCGGGCGGCCGCCGGCCGGCTGCCGGTCCAGCTGGTCGAGGGCCGGGTCGGCGACCGGGCGATCGAGCCGGCCAACTACTTCGGCCCTTCGATGGCCATCTTCTTCCTGTTCTTCACCGTGTCCTTCGGGGCTCGCAGCATCCTCAGCGAGCGTCGCCAGGGCACCCTGCGCCGGCTGCTGGCCACCGCGGCGCCGCCCGGGGCGGTGCTCGCCGGCAAAGCCCTGGCCGCCTTCGCCCTCGGCACCTCCAGCGTGCTGGTCATGTGGCTGGCCACCACCCTGGTCTTCGGGGCCGACTGGGGCGACCCGCTGGCCGTGGTCGCCCTCACCGTCTCCAGCGTGGTCAGCGCCATCGGCATCACCGCCCTGGTCGTCACCCTGGCCAGGACCGACGAGCAGGCCGACGGCTACAGCTCGCTGGTGGTGTTCACCCTGGCCCTGCTCGGCGGCAACTTCGTCTACCTGGCCCAGCTCCCCGAGGTGCTGCAGCGGGCCTCCCTGCTCACCCCCAACGGCTGGGCCCTGCGGGGCTTCGTCGACCTGGTCGCCGACGGCGGCGGCCTGGGGACGGTGGCCGGGCCGGTCGCGGTGACCACGGCCGTCGGCCTGGTCACCGGGGGGTTGGCAGTGCTCAGGGCGCGGCGGATGGTGGCGGCATGAAGGTGCTGGCGATGGTCGGCTCGACCATGCGCCGCCTGGCCAGGGACCGGCTGGCCCTGGTGTTCATCGTCCTCCTGCCGGTGGTGATCATCCTGATCATCGGGGTCACCTTCGACGGAGGTTCCAACCGGCTGCCGGTCGGGGTGGTCGACCTGGGCGCCGGCCGGCTCGCGGCCGAGCTGCGGGCCGACCTGGAAGCCTCCCCGGCCCTCGACCCGCGTCCCTACGAGGACCAGGACGCGCTCCGCAAGGCGGTGCGACGGGAGGCGGTCGCGGCCGGGGTGGTCCTGCCGTCCGGCTACGACCAGGCGCTGCGGGCCGGCCGCGACGCCCAGGTGGTGTTCGTCATCGACCAGACCCGGCCGGCCCCGGCTCCGGTCCGCTCGGCGGTGGCGGCCGCCGTGGCCAGGCAGGCGGCAGCCGTCCGGGCAGCCCAGTTCACCGCCGAGATCGCCGGCGTTCCCTTCGACACCGCTCTGGCCAGGGCGAGGACCCTGGCCGCCGGCCAGGCCCGGGTCAGGGTCGAGGCGACCACCCTCGGCGGCCGGGAGGACGCCCTCCCGACCGGCTTCAACTACACCGCGCCGGCCAACCTGGTGCTGTTCGTGTTCATCACCTCGCTGGCCGGGGCTGCCGGCCTGATCGAGACCCGCCGGCTCGGCATCACCAGGCGCATGCTGGCCACCCCGACCACCGTCACCACCATCCTGGTCGGCCAGGCCCTCGGCCGCTTCGCCATCGCCCTGCTCCAGGGGCTGATCATCTTCCTGCTCGGCTGGCTGCTGTTCGGGGTCGACTGGGGCGACCCGCCGGCCGCCCTGCTCCTGGTGGTGGCCTTCGCGCTGGTCGGCACCGGCGTCGGGATGCTGCTCGGGGCCGTCCTGGGCAACGCCGAGCAGGCCACCTCGATCGGTCCGCCGGTCGGCATCGCCCTGGGCATGCTCGGCGGCTGCATGTGGCCCCTGGCCATCGTCCCGGAGCCGATGCGCGCCGTCGGCCACCTGTTCCCCCAGGCCTGGGCCATGGACGCCTTCATCGCCCTGATCGCCAAGGACGCCGGCCTGGCCGGCATCACCCGCCAGCTCGCCGTCCTGGCCGCCTTCGCCGTCGCCCTGCTGGCCGTCGCCACCTGGCGCCTGCGCCGGGCCCTGGTCGGCTGAACACCTGAGTGCCCGGCTCCGGCCTGCCCCTGACCGGGCCGGCCCGCGAGGGCGTAGCCCGGTCCGGTCCGAGCTGGCCGGTCAGCCGCCGGGTGGCGGCCCGGGGGGGCGGCGGCGGGGGATGGTGACGTCGAACCAGCGGTGGCGGGCGCGCTGCTGGGTGATGTCGACGTGGACGTGCTTGGTCTGGGTGTACTCCAGGTAGCCGAGCTCGCCGAGCTCGCGGCCAACGCCGGACTGCTTGTAGCCGCCGAACGGGTACCTGGGATTGAGCAGGTGGTAGTCGTTGACCCAGACGGTGCCGGTGCGCAGGCGCTCGGCCACCTTGACGGCACGGCCGGAGTCGCGGCTCCAGACGGCGCCGGCCAGCCCGTAGGGGGAGTGGTTGGCGATGGCGACCGCCTGGTCGTCGTCGTCGAACGGGATGACCGTCAGCACCGGGCCGAAGATCTCCTCCTGGGCGATGCGGGACGCCGGGTCGACGCCGGTGAAGATCGTGGGCGCGAAGTAGAAGCCGCCCTCATGGCCGGGGACCGTCACCCGCTCGCCGCCGGTGGCCAGCTTGGCTCCATCCTTCTGGCCGACGCCAACGTAGTGCTGGACCCGCTCCAGCTGCTCGGCCGAGACCAGCGGTCCCATGTCGGAGGCCGGGTCGGCGGCCGGGCCGACCGTGATCCGCTCGGCGATGTCGACCAGGCGGGCCACCACCTCGTCGTGGATCGGCCGGGCCACCAGCAGCCGGCTGCCGGCGGTGCAGACCTGGCCCTGGTGGAAGAAGATCGCGTAGGCGGCGCCGTCGGCGGCCAGGTCGAGGTCGGCGTCGTCGAGCAGGATGTTGGCCGACTTGCCGCCCAGCTCCAGCAGGACCTTCTTGACCGTGCCGGCGGCCAGGGCGGCGACCCGCTTGCCGACCTCGGTCGAGCCGGTGAAGGCGACCTTGTCGACCTCGGGCGAGGCGACCAGCGGCTCCCCGGCCTCCGGCCCGTAGCCGGGCAGGACGTTGACGACCCCGTCGGGGACGCCGGCTTCGGCGCACAGCTTGGCCAGCTCGACCGCCGTGCATGGGGTCTGCTCGGCCGGCTTGAGCACGACCGTGTTGCCGGCGGCCAGGGCCGGGGCGAGCTTCCAGGCCGCGTTCTGGATCGGGAAGTTCCAGGGGATGATGCCGGCGCAGACCCCGACCGGCTCGCGGCGCAGGTAGTTGTGGCTGGGGCCGGGAGCGACCGTGAACGGCAGGGGCAGCTCGACCGGGAGCCGGGTGGCGAACTCGGCGTAGGTCCTGAAGGTGAACATCGCCCCGGCGACGTCGGCCGACCTGGTCTTGCGGACGGTGCCGCCAGCGTCGCGGACCTCCAGCTCGATCAGGCGGCCGGCCTGCTCCTTGAGCTTGGCCGCGACCGCCTGCAGCACCGCGGCCCGCCGCTCGGGCTTGAGGCCCGACCAGCGGCCGTCCTCGAAGGCGGTCCTTGCCGCGGCCACGGCCTTGTCGACGTCGGCCGGCCCGGCCCTGGCCACGGTGGCGTGGGCCTGGCCGGTGGACGGGTCCAGGGTCTCGAAGGTCTCCCCGCTGGAGGCCTCGGTCGACTGCCCGTTGACGAACAGCTGGTAGTCGGCAGGCATGATCAGGCTCCCTGGAAGGTCGGCGGGCGTTTCTCCAGGAAGGCGGCGACGCCCTCCAGGTGGTCCTTGGTCTGGCCGGACGCGACCTGGGCCTTGGCCTCGCCGGCGAGCGCCTCGGCCAGGTCGACCCGCAGGTGGTCGCGGAACAGCGCCTTGGTGCGGGCGAAGGCGAGGGTCGGCCCGGCGGCAAGGGCGGCGACGGCCGCCGCGGCCTCCCGCTGGAGGTCCCCGGCCGGCCAGACCCGGTTGACCAGCCCGAACTGGAGCGCCTGGGCGGCGTCGACCCAGTCGCCGAGCAGGGCGATCTCCATGGCCCGGGACAGGCCGACCAGCCGGGGCAGGTGCCAGGTCGAGCCGGCGTCCGGGATCAGGCCGATGCCGGAGAAGGCCAGCCGGAACCGGGCCTCGGCGCCGGCCAGGCGGAGGTCACAGGCGAGGGCGAGCGACACCCCGGCCCCGGCCGCCACCCCGTTGAGCACGGCGACGGTGGGCTTGGGCATCTCGGCCAGCAGCCGGCAGATCGGCGCGTAGTGCCGCTCAAGGGCGGCGGCCAGGTCGGGCGTCCTGCCCTCGCGGTACCCCTGCTCCAGCTCGCGCAGGTCCTGGCCGACGCAGAACGCGCGGCCGCTCCCGGTCAGGGCCACCGCCCGCACCGCCTGGTCTTCGGCGGCCTCGCGGAGGGCGTCGACCAGTGCCTCCTTGGTGGGCCCGTCCAGGGCGTTCAGGGCCTCCGGCCGGTCCAGCGTGATCCAGGTCGCCGCCCCGTCACGGCGGACGTCCAGGCTCACCGGCGCACCCCCGTAGGACCCGAGCCCGTCCGGCTCATGCCGGCCGGCCCCGCTCGTCCACCACGGCCGCCGTGTACATGGTGACCAGGCCCTTGGCGAAGCTCATCAGCTGCTTGCCGGCCTCGGCCGCCTGCGGGCTGGCGAACGCGGCCCGCATCGCGGCCTCGTCGTCGTAGTACATCGAGGTGACGAGGTAGTACGGGCTCTCGCCGCGGGGGGCGCCGGTGACCCGGGTCACCTCGGTGCGGCGCAGGCCCGGGGTCTTGGCGTTCAACGGCAGGTGCTCGTCGAAGTAGGCCCGGTCGAAGGCCTCGGCGTCGTCGGGCCTGGTGAACATCGCGACCAGCTTGACCATGGGCGGGCTCCTATGTCCGCGGATGATCGCCGAGCCTACCGGACCGCCGCGCG
>DATHIG010000416.1:0-2080 GCA_035490035.1 Actinomycetes bacterium | reverse complement strand
GCCAGTTCTACGTTCGGGAGGAGGCGGCCGCAAACGACTGTCCACAGGCCCGCCATGTCAGTCATAGATGGCTTCGACCCACCAGCGCCCGCCGGTCAGCCGCAGCAGGTAGGCGGTGCCCTGGTCGGTGGTGGCCTGGAGGCGGACCAGGTGGCGATGAACGGCCGGGTCCCACCAGCGCTCGTCGACCAGCCATGGCCCGGCCCAGGCGGTGATGCCCGACCAGGGCCGGCCCAGGGCCCGGAGCCGGCTCGGTGGCGAGCCGAGCAGGCCACGGCCGTCGACCGAAACCGGCGCGCCGGCGGCGTCCACCACCTCGGCTGGGAGCGGCTCGGCGTAGACGATCGCCGGGGCTGGGGCCGGCACCTGTCCCGGCCAGGGTACGACGCCGGACATGCCGGCTGGGTCGGGGACCGGGAGGTCGGAGGTGGGGAGGAACGTCACCCGGTCGGCCGGGTCGCGGCCGCCGCGGAGGCGGGCGGTGCCGACCGCTTGGGGGCCGAGCAGGCCCTGGATGCGGGCCAGGGCCCTGGCCGCTCGCTGACCGGCCTCGGTCTCGCCGCCCCAGAACCCGAGCTGGCGGCCCCGGTCACCGACGACCTCGTCGGGCACCAGGACCAGCCGGGTGAGTGCCCCGGGGGGCCGGTCGGGCCGTCCGGTCAGCCAGCCGTCGAGCTGCCAGCGGACCCGCTCGGCCATGACGGCAGCCGGCCGGCCGGAGGGATCCGAGAGGAGAGGACGCGATCCCGGGTCGTAGCGCCAGACCCGGGAGAGGATCTCGCCCTGGTCGGTCTCGGCTTCGATGCGGAGACGGGTGCAGGCCAGGCCAAGCCGCTCCAGTCGGGCGACCAGCTCGTCGGCCAGCACCTTGGCCGTGAAGGCCGCGATGTCGACCCGGTCGGCTGGCGGGTCGAGCTCGGCCGCCACCCGGAGGTCGGGTGGCGGGCGTCGGGCTCCCCGTGGCTGCTCGTCGAGGCCGCCGGCCAGGCGGGATGCGCGGGCGCCCTCGGGGCCGAAGCGGGTGGCCAGGTCGACCCTTGGCAGGGCGGCCAGGTCCCCGAGGGTGCGCAGGCCGAGGCGGACCAGCAGGTCGGCGAGGTCAGGGCGGTCGAGGGTGGCCACCGGAAGGGGGGCGAGGAAGGCCCGGCTGCCGCCTGGCGGGACGATGGCCTGCTGGCGGGCGGCCAGCCCGGCCGCGAAGGTCCCGTCGGCGATCCCGACCTGGCAGCCGCCCCGGCCCTCGAGGGCGGCGTGGACGGCGGCGGTCACCGTGACCGCCAGGGCGGGCTCGCCGCCGTGGTAGCGGGCGGCGCCGCGGGCGGGGAAGGTGCACTCGCCGGGCCGGAGGACCTCGACCCATGGGGTGAGCGCCTCGACCGCCACCAGCACCGGCTCGAAGGCGCGAGCGTCCCGTGCCGGGTCGTGGGCGAGCAGCTCCAGCTCCGGGCAGCGCCCCTGCGCCTCGCGCCGGCGCAGGCCGGGCCGGACCCCCTCGGCCCTTGCGGCCGGCGAGCAGGCGACGACGCGGTTGGCGTGGACGACGGCCGTCAGGCTGTCCGGCGCCGCTCCGGTGGCCACCACCGGCCAGTCCGGGCACCAGACCACCAGCATGCGGGGCACCGCGGATCACCCCGCATCGGCCAGCGCCGCCCCCGGGGCCTCGACAGCCCGGGCCTCCCCCGCCGGGACATCCCCTTCCCCGGCGAGGGCGAGGCCGGCCGGGGTCCCCGCCCCCAAGGCCTCCTGCTCTGGGACTCCTTCCGGCGCGGCCTCGGGCGGTCCGGCGAGGGCGAGGCCGGCCGGGGCGATGGTGCCGTCGAGGGCTGGGAGCCAGAGGCGGACCCGGCGCTCGCGGGTGGCGGCACCGCGGCCGCCGATCACCACCTCGACCAGGCGGGCCTGGAGCCGGCCGTCGCCCTGCCCGAGGCCGTGCCAGGCACTGGCCGCGACGGCCAGGCGCAGGTCGGCCGGCTCCGACCAGGCGCCGAGGGGGATGAGCACCGCCCCGCGCTCGCGGGCCCGGGCGGCAAGGCGGCGAGCCTGGCCGGCCGGCAGCCCGGCCGGGGAGCGCACGAGCACG
>DATHIG010000415.1:0-11091 GCA_035490035.1 Actinomycetes bacterium | reverse complement strand
CAGGCCCCGGTTGACGTCTCGATCACCACTGAGGTCCGCAAGGGCGTGCTCGCGGTGCCGGTCAACGCCCTGCTCGCCCTGGCCGAGGGCGGCTACGCGGTCGAGGTCGAGCGGGACGGGCGGCGGGAGCTGGTCGGCGTGACCACCGGCCTGTTCGCCGACGGCCAGGTCGAGGTCGAGGGTGGCGGCCTGCGGGCCGGCGACCGGGTGGTGGTGCCGGCATGATCCCCCCTCCCGCCCTCGAGCTGCGCGAGGTGGTCAAGCGCTACCAGGGGCCGCCGGAGGTGGAGGTCCTGCGCGGCGTCAGCCTGACCGTCGCCGGCGGCGACCTGCTGGCCATCGCGGGCCCGAGCGGGTCGGGCAAGTCGACGCTGCTGCATGTCATGGGCACGCTGGACCGGCCAACCGCCGGGACGGTCCGGGTCGCCGGGCAGGAGGTCGGTGAGCTGCCGGACCGCGCCATCTCGGCCTTCCGGGCGCGGCGCATCGGCTTCGTCTTCCAGCAGTTCTTCCTGCTGGAGGGGATGAGCGCCCTGGACAACGTCGCCACCGGGCTGCTCTACGGCGGGGTTCCCCCGGCCGCGCGCCGGCGGCGGGCGGCGGAGGCGCTGGACCGGGTCGGGCTCGGCCACCGGCTGGGACATCGGCCGACCGAGCTGTCGGGCGGCGAGCGCCAGCGGGTGGCGATCGCCCGGGCGGTGGTCGCCCGGCCGGCGATCGTGCTCGCCGACGAGCCGACCGGGAACCTCGACTCGGTCACCGGGGCCGGCGTGCTCGACCTGCTCGAGGAGCTGCACGCCGAGGGGGCGACGATCGCGGTCATCACCCACGACCCGGCCATCGCCGGCCGCCTGCCCCGCCGCATCGACCTGCACGACGGACGCATCGTCGGCGATGTCACGGCCAGCGCGGAGGTGGGCGCATGAGCACGCCAACGAGCCGCCTGCGTCCCAGCGACCTGGTCGGGGTGGCCGGGGCCGGGCTGCGCACCAGGCGGCTGCGGGCGGCGCTGTCCGCCCTCGGGATCGCCATCGGCATCGCCGCCATGGTGGCCGTGCTCGGGATCTCCGAGTCGAGCCGGGCCGACCTGCTTGCCCAGCTCGACTCGCTCGGCACCAACCTGCTCAGGGTCACCCCGGGCGAGACCTTCTTCGGGGCCGACGCCAAGCTGCCCGAGGAGTCGCTGGGGATGCTCGGCCGGGTGGGCCCGGTCGAACAGGTGGCGGCCACCGGGAACACCGACGCCAGCGTGCGCCGCAGCGACCTGGTCCCGGAGGCCGAGACCGGCGGGATCAGCGTGCTCGCGGCCGACCCCAAGCTGCTCGGCACCCTCGGAGGGGAGCTGGCCGACGGGAGCTTCCTGAACCGGGCCACCGCCCGCTACCCGACGGTGGTGCTGGGGGCCAAGGCGGCCGAGCGGCTCGGCATCGGCAGGGCCGGCGGCCAGGTCTGGCTCGGCAACCGCTGGTTCACGGTGATCGGCATCCTGCGGCCGGTCACCCTGGCCCCGGAGGTCGACCGGGCGGCGATGGTCGGCTTCCCGGCCGCCGAGGCGCTGCTCGTCTCCGAGGGCTCGCCGGGCACGGTGTACGTTCGGACCGACCCTGACCAGGTCGAGGCGGTGCGGGAGGTGCTGCCGGCCAGCGCCAATCCCGAGAACCCCAACGAGGTCCGGGTCAGCCGGCCGTCGGACGCGCTGGCCGCGAAGGCGGCGGCCAAGACCGCCTTCACCTCGCTGCTGCTGGGCCTCGGAGCGGTCGCCCTGCTGGTCGGCGGGGTCGGGATCGCCAACGTGATGGTGATCTCGGTGCTGGAGCGGCGCTCCGAGATCGGCCTGCGCCGAGCCCTTGGCGCGACCAAGGGGAACGTCGGCGTCCAGTTCCTGGCCGAGTCGCTGCTGCTGGCACTGGTCGGCGGGCTGGCCGGGGTGGTCCTGGGGGCCGCCGTCACCGCGGCCTACGCGGCCAGCCGCTCATGGTCGGTGGTCGTCCCCGCCCCCGCGATGGCCGGTGGGCTGGCCGCTGCCCTGGCCATCGGCGCCGTCGCCGGCCTGTACCCGGCGTTGCGGGCGGCTCGTCTCGCTCCCACCGAGGCGTTGCGGACAGTGTGAGCACCCACCCCGGTCCCTGGTCCATGGAGGGGAGCTCCGCCTGCCCTCCACCGTCCCGCACGGGCGCCTGTGCCGTGGCCGGGTGATCGCTTCAGGCCTCGGGATCGGGATTGGGGACCAGGTACAGCTGCTGGCCGGCCGTCTGCTGGTCGAGGCGGCCGGCCAGCAGCACCACCGAGGCCCGGAAGGCCCGGACCTTGTCGACGATCTCCCCGACGCTCTCCCGGACCACGTAGCGGCTGCCGTCGACGAGGGTCACAACGGTGTCCGGTGTTGCCTCGACCCGCTCGATCAGGTCGCAGTTCACCGCCATGCTCGACCCGTGCAGGCGGGTCACGATGATCATGGGTCCTTTGGTCGGCAGCCGCGCCGCCAAGCTGAGCGGCTACTCGAGCCAGAGCAGCGGCGACATGCGGCGCGAGCCACTGCGCAGCCTGGCCTCGGCCCGGTCCATGGACTCCCACAGCTCCTGGATCTGGCGATGCATGGCCACCAGCTCGTCGGGATTGCACCAGTCGTCCTCGATCGTGCGGACCAGGTCGTGGCGGTAGTCCTCGACGATGCCGCGCAACTCGAGTGTCTTGTCCGCGAGGTTGCGGAGGTCGAGGGCCAGCCGTCGGACGAGCATCGGGTCCGTCATCGCATCACCCTCCACGACCTTTCGTGCCTGGTACGAAAGGAGCATACCGTCTGGAAGGGAGCAAGACCGGGAAGCACAGGGGGAGACGAGGAAAATGTTATGCGGCAGCGGCCCGATCGTGCGAACCCGTTGCCTGAACGACGATTCAGGCTGGCCTCGGCGCCGAGGCGATCGCCTCGGCGGCCCGCTCGAGCAGGGGCCGCGGGGCCGCGTCGAGCCGGGCTCTGAAGTCGGAGCAGGCGGCGATGGCCGCATGGTAGGCGGCCCTGCGCCTGGCCAGCCTGCCGTCCGGGCGCGGCTCGGCCGGGAGGGTGTCGGCGTCGAGTTGGGCGTTGAGCCCGTCCCGCAGCAGGATCAGGGCCTCGGCCCGGAGCTGGGAGACGCGCGACTCGGTGACCCCGAGCTGGGCGGCGATCTCCAGCATGGGCCGCTCCTGGTAGAAGTAGCCGATGACCACAACACGCAGGCGCTCGGGCAGGGCGAGCACGGCGTCGGAGAGGTAGGCGCGGCGCTCCCGGTCGACCAGGACGTGGTCGGGCCCACGCTCACCGTTCGGCAGCAGGTCGTCGGCGTCGCCGTCCGCCACGATGGACTCGTAGTTGAGCACGGTTGCCCGGTGGACGTCGCCGACCAGCTTGCGGACGGATTCGGTGTCGGTGCCCAGCTCGTCGGCCAGCTCGGTCTGGGTGGGAGCGCGGCCGAGACGGCCGGTCAGCTCCTCGCCGGCCTGATGCAGGCGCCGGGCCCTCGAGCGGACCGAGCGGCTGGCCCAGTCCGCGTCGCGCAGCTCGTCGAGCAGGGCGCCGCGGATCCGGGTGGCGGCATGGCGTTCGAAGCTGGCTCCCCGCTCCGGGTCCCAGCTCCTGGCCGCCTGCGCGAGCCCGAGCATGGCCGCCGACAGCAGGTCGTCCCGGTTGACATGGGCCGGCAGCCGGCGAGCCAGCTCGCCCACCGCATGGTGAGCCAGGCCAAGATGGGCGCGAACCAGCTCGTCCTCGCTGGCGCGGCAGTCGAGTGTCATAGCTGAGGTCTCGGCCACTCTCCGTGGCTGCCTCATCACCCGATTGGACGGTTACGCCCGGCCCTGCTGACTAGTCACCCGCCCGCCGCCACGACCGGCTTCCGGTGTAGCCTCCTTCAGGAACGGCTTGGAGCCGCCTTCGGCGGCAGCTGTTCCATTCCGACCGGCGAATCTGCCGGTCGGGGAGGTGGGCCCAGGATGCCTCGGGTGGCCGTGGACGTGATGCTGAAACGGGAGATCCTCGACCCGCAGGGCCAGGCGGTCGAGCGGGCCCTGCCCGCGCTCGGCTTCGACGGGGTCTCCGACGTCCGTATCGGCAAGCACGTCGAGCTGACCGTCACCGACGGCGACGGCGAGCAGGCGGCCAGGCGGATGGCCGAGGCGCTGCTCGCCAACCCGGTGATCGAGGAGTTCTCCGTGCGCGTCCTGCCCGACTGAACGGCTCGGAGGTGGCCCGCCAGTCGGCCAGCCAGTCCCGGTTCCGGCCGCCCCGGCTGCCGTCCGGGGGCCGCCCCCGAGCGCTCACCCCGGCCGAGGCGACCGCGCTCCAGGCGCGCCCGTGGCCGCGGCTGCCCTGGTGGCTGTGGCTGGCCGTGCTGGTCACCAGCGTCGCCATGGTGGTGGTGGCGGTCGGCCTGTTCGGGTCGGCCCCCGAGCAGCTCCCGGTCGCGGCCAGGCGCTCCCCTCCGACCCAGGACCAGAGCCATGGCGTCGGCCAGGTCCGGGTGCCGGCCCTGGCCCCAGGGGCCCAGGATCGGCTCGTCCGGCGCCAGGCCGGCTGCGCCCGCCTGGACGCCGTCACCCTGGTCGGGTCGGTCGCCGAGGTCGGGCTCCTGGATGCGGCCGCTGGCAAGCTGTGCGCCCTGCGGTCGACCCCGCCGATCGAGCGGGCCAGGGGCGGCCTCCAGAAGGCGCGGGCGGTGGTCCAGTTCGCCGAGTTCGAGCTCAGCATCAACGAGTCGACCACCAGCTTCGGAGAAGGACGGCCGACGGTGCTGGTCAACGGCAAGTTCCAGCTCGGCGAGGCCGGGGCCGAGCGGGTCGCCGTCCTGCTGGTCCACGAGGGCAGCCACGTCGCCGACGGCGGGCCGCCGACCGCCGCCGCCGAGCTGGCCGCCCGCACCGCCGAGCTGGAGGCGTGCGAGCGGCTGTTCGCCGGCCCGGTCCAGCCGAACCGGGGCTGTGCCGACGCCAGCGCCCTGCTGGCCGGCGACGACACCAGCGCGCTGCAGCAGCTGAGGGAGGCGGGATACCCGTGAACGTCCAACTGGACTGGCCGGTCGAACGGGCCGGGGTGGCGGTGGTCTCCCCATCGGGCGTCGAGCACGCGTTCATCGGCGGGGTGACCGGCGGTGACCAGTTCGAGGTGGCCTCGGTGACCAAGCTGCTGACCTCGCTTGCCGCCCTCGCCGCGGTCGAGTCGGGCCGGGTCGACCTCGACCAGGCGGTGCCGGAGGGCGGCGACGGCGTCACCCTCCGCCACCTGCTCGCCCACGCCTCCGGTCTGCCCTTCGAGCCTCCGGGAAGGGCCCGCCGTCCGGAGGAGCGTCGCATCTACTCCAATGTCGGCTTCCGGGTGCTGGCCGAGGCGGTCGCCGACGCCGCCGGCACCACGTTCGCGAACTGGCTGGCCTCCAGCGTGCTCGACCCGCTCGGCATGACCGCGACCAGGCTGGTCCTGCGGCGCGGCATCGACGGCGACCCGGCCGCCGGGGCCGCCTCCACCCTCGACGACCTGGTCCGGCTGGCCAGCTGCCTGCTCGCCCGGGGCGCCCCCGTGATCGGCCCCGAGCTGTTCGCCGAGGCCACCGTCGTCCAGTTCCCCGGCCTGGCCGGCCTGGTCCCGGGGGTGGGCCGGTTCGACCCCTGCGACTGGGGCCTCGGGTTCGAGCTCCACGCCGGCAAGCGTCCCCACTGGATGGGCGACCGCCGCTCCCCGGCCGCGTTCGGCCACTTCGGCGCCAGCGGCTGCTTCCTCTGGGTCGACCCGGAGGCCGGCCTGGCCGCCGCGGCCGTCACCGACCGCTCCTTCGACGACGACCGGTGGGCCATGACCGCCTGGCCCGCCTGGTCGGACCGTCTCCCCACCGGGAGCGGCCGCGATCGGGTCTGGTAGCCTCCGGCCGGGCGGGCAGCCGAGTCGAGGAGCGGGTTCGTGCGGATCGGGGTGGTGACGTTCCCGGGGTCGTGTGACGACCTGGACGCCCGCGCCGCCGTCGCCGCCATGGGCGGCGAGCCGGTCGCCCTGTGGCACGGCGATGGCGACCTCAAGGGGGTGGACGCCATCGTCCTGCCGGGCGGCTTCTCCTATGGCGACTACCTCCGCTGCGGCGCGATCGCCCGCTTCTCGCCGGTGATGGGGGCGGTGGCCGCCTTCGCCGGCTCCGGCGGCCCGGTGCTGGGCATCTGCAACGGCTTCCAGGTCCTGTGCGAGGCCGGCCTGCTCCCCGGCGCCCTGCTCCGCAACGCCGGGCTGCGCTTCGTCTGCCGGGAGGTCGAGGTGGTGGTCGAGTCCGCCTCCACCGCCTGGACCTCGGCCTGCCTGCCCGGCTCGGTGGTGGCCATCCCGGTCAAGCACGGGGAGGGCCGCTACGTCCACCACGACCCGGCGCGGCTGGCCGCCGACGGCCAGGTGGTGTTCCGCTACGCCCCCGGCCAAAACCCCAACGGCTCCCTTGCCGACATCGCCGGGGTCCGCAACCCGGCGGGCAACGTCGTCGGCCTCATGCCCCACCCCGAGCACGCCGTCGACCCCCTCCTCGGCCCGGTCGGTGGCCGGGGCCTGTTCGAGTCCGTCCTGGCCGCCCATGTCTAGCGTCGTGGAAGGGCTGCACCGCCAGCTCGGCCTGAGCGACGAGGAGCTCGAGCGGATCCTCGGGGTGCTGGGGCGGGAGCCGACCCGGGCCGAGCTGGCCATGTACTCGCTGATGTGGTCGGAGCACTGCTCCTACAAGTCGTCAAAGGTCCACCTGCGCCGGCTGCCGAGCGAGGGGGCAAGGGTGCTGCAGGGGCCGGGGGAGAACGCCGGGGTGGTCGACCTGGGTGACGGCCTGGCGGCGGTGTTCAAGATCGAGTCCCACAATCACCCGTCGTTCGTCGAGCCGTTCCAGGGGGCGGCCACCGGGGTCGGGGGCATCATCCGGGACATCCTGGCCATGGGTGCCCGGCCGGCGGCCAGCCTCAACTCGCTGCGCTTCGGCGACCCGGCGGAGCCGGTGGCGCGCCGGCTGCTGGAGGGGGTGGTGGCCGGGATCGGCCACTACGGCAACTGCGTCGGCGTGGCCACGGTCGGCGGCGAGGTCGTGTTCGACCCCTGCTACCAGGGCAACCCGCTGGTCAACGCGCTCACCGTCGGCTTCATGCCGGCCAGCCGGCTGCTCAGCGGCCGGGCCGAGCAGCCGGGCGACCTGGCCGTGCTGATGGGGGCCAAGACCGGCCGGGACGGGATCGGGGGGGCCAGCGTGCTCGCCTCGGCCAGCTTCGAGGAGGGCGACCAGGCGAAGCGGCCCAACGTCCAGGTCGGCGACCCGTTCCAGGAGAAGCTGCTGATCGAGGCCTGCCTCGAGCTGGTCGAGCGGGGTCTGCTGCGCGGGCTCCAGGACCTCGGCGCCGCCGGGATCAGCTGCGCGGTCGCGGAGGTGAGCGCCAGGGCGGGGATGGGCATGGAGGTCGAGCTCGACGCCGTGCCCCTGCGGGAGCCGTCGATGGAGGCCTGGGAGGTGCTGGTCTCCGAGTCCCAGGAGCGCATGCTGGCGCTGGTCGACCCGGCCCGGCTGCCCGACGTCCTCGAGGTCTGCGATCGCTGGGGCATCCTGGCCAACGTGCTTGGCGAGATGCGATCCGGCGGTCAGCTCACGATCCGGTTCCGGGGCGAGGTGGTGGCCGAGGTACCCGCCGGCAGCCTGGCCGACGAGGGGCCGGTGTACCGGCGACCGCTGATCCCGCCGTCGCCGCCGACGGCCGATGCGGAGGTGCCGCTGGAGGCCGACCCGGCCGAGGCTGTGCTCGCCCTGGCCGGCGACCCGACCTGCGCCTCCAAGCGCTGGGTGTGGGAGCAGTACGACCGCTTCGTCGGCCACGGCACGGTCGCCGGCCCTGGGTCCGACGCGGCCGTGCTCCGGGTCCCCGGCGGGCACCGGGCGGTGGCCGTGGCAACCGACGGCAACGGCCGCTACGCCGCCCTCGACCCGGGCGCCGGGGCCGCGCTGGCCGTTGCCGAGGCGGCCCGCAACGTCGCCTGCACCGGCGCCCAGCCGATCGCGGTCACCAACTGCCTGAACTTCGCCAGCCCCGAGCGCCCGGAGGTGATGGGGGCGTTTGCGGCCGCCGTCGACGGGATGGCCGCCGCCTGCCGGGCGCTCGGGCTGCCGGTGACCGGCGGCAACGTCAGCTTCTACAACGAGTCGTCGGGCCGGCCGATCCACCCGACCCCGATCGTCGGCGTGCTCGGCCTGCTCGAGGATGCCGCCACCGCCGTCCCCTCCGGGTTCCAGCGGCCCGGCCTTGACGTGTGGCTGCTGGGTGCGACCCGGGCCGAGCTCGGCGGGTCGGTCTGGCAGCGGCTGGCCACCGGGCGCCTGGAGGGTCGCCCGCCAGCCCTCGACCTGGCCGCCGAGGCAGACCTGCAGGGGTTGCTGGTCGAGCTGGCCGGCCGGCGCCTGCTGGCCGGCGCCCACGACCTGTCCGACGGGGGCCTTGCCGTCGCCCTGGTCGAGGCCGTCCTGGCCGCCGGGGTCGGCGCCACCGTCGAGCTGCCGCCCGGTCTGCCGCCGCTGGCCGCCCTGGCCGGCGAGTCCCCCTCCCGGGCCCTGCTGGCCGCCGCTCCCGAGGCCGCCGATGATCTGGCGGCCCTGGCCGGCGGGGCGGGCGTGCCCGCGGCCCGGGTCGGCGCGACCGGTGGCGACCGCCTGGTGGTGCCCGGCGTGCTCGACCTCCCGCTGGGGCGCCTGCGCGACGCCTACGAGGGCGCCCTGCCCCGCGCCCTCGGCGAGCCGGCCTGACCCGGGTCCGGCGCCGACGGGGTGTGGACAGCCCGCTCACCCATCCCATCGTCGAGGTTCGCGTCCCCCTCCGGGGGACCCGGCGCCGACGGGTCGGGTTGGGGCCTGCACCACCTCAGCGAAATCTCATTGGTCCATGCGACAGTGGATGCGGACGTCGGCTGGCTGGAGGACCGCATGGGTGGATGGCGGCGGCCCGGCCTGGTCGTTGCCGCCCTGCTGGCGGCGGTGGCGCTAGCCCCCCCGGCGCCGTCCATGGCCCAGGCGCGGCGGCCCACGACCTGGAACACCGAGCTGGTCGGCCACCTCGCCCCGCCGCAGAACGGCGGCTACGGCGACGTCTGGGCCCACCGTGAGGTCGCCTACCTCGGCAACCTGCGCCAGGCGGACTGCCGGCCGGCCAACGGGGTCTGGGCGATCGACCTGCGTGACCCGGCCAAGCCGCGGCCACTGGCCTCGTTCGCCAAGTTCCCGGGGAGCGACGGCGAGGACGTCTGGGTCGGCTCGGTCAACACCAAGGCCTTCAGGGGCGATCTGGCCGCCGTCGGCATCCAGCGCTGCTCCCGCGAGGACCCAGGCTTCGCCGGCCTCGCCCTCTACGACGTCAGCAACCCGGCCAGGCCACGCGAGCTCGGCCGGCTTGCCACCGGTGTGGCCTCGGGAGTCCACGAGCTCGGGGTGGTCCAGCGGCCCGACGGCCGGGTGCTGCTGCTGGCCGCCGTCCCCTACTCGTTCAACCTCAGCCAGGGCCGGCAGGGCGACCTGCGCATCATCGACGCCACCGACCCGCGCCGGCCGCGGGAGCTCGCCGACTGGGACATCCGCAGGGACGGACCGGTCGAGGCCAGGAGCCAGCTCGCCTCCAGGCGGGACGTCTTCTGCCACAGCGCCTGGCCCTTCGACAAGGGCGGCAAGCTGTTCGCCTCCTTCTGGTCGGCCGGCGAGCAGTTCCTCGACATCAGCGACCCTGCCGCGCCCAAGCTGATCGGCCAGACCTCCTACCGGCCCGAGGACGGCTACCGCGGCGCCCACTCGGGCTGGTTCAACCAGGACGAGACCCTGTTCGTCCAGAACGACGAGGCGATGCAGGCGGTCGGGAACGGCTCCGAGGCCAGCTGGACGTTCCAGCGGGTGTTCGACACCAGCTCGCTGGAGCGGCCCAAGCTGCTGTCGACCTTCGCCACCGAGTCGGCGGTGCCCGGCAACGACGGCAAGGTGGCCACCGACGGCGTCTACTCGGTCCACAACGCCGTCATCAAGGGCGACCTCGAGTACGCCTCCTGGTACTCCGACGGCGTCAGGGTGGTCGACCTGTCCGACCCCCGCCACCCCAAGGAGGTCGCCTCCTTCATCCCGCCCCCCAGCACGCCCCGCCAGACCGCCGCCACCGCCAAGGGCGGCCGCCGCGACATGCCCCTGGTCTGGGGCGTCTACCCCTGGAAGGACCTGGTTCTGGCCAGCGACATGAACAGCGGCCTGTGGATCTTCCGGGTCACCCTCGACGGCAGGCAGGCCGACCAGGGCGGGTCGGGCTCCGGGCCCGGATCGGGCTCTGGGGCCGGAGCCGCGCCGCCTGCCACCGCGGCCCCCGACGCTGCGGCCGCCCCCGACCCGGCCGCCGCCGCCGGCGACCCCGGCGGCCCGGGCGTCCTGACCTGGTTCGCGCTGGCCGGCCTGGCCCTTGGCCTGCTCGCGGCCGGCGCCGTCGTCCGCGCCGGCCGACGACGACCCGGCTGACCCGGTCGCTTCGCCGCGGTCCTCCGGCGGCGATCAGGTCACGTCCCGCCGGCGCACCAGGAAGGCGCCGGCCGCGGCGAAGCCGACGAGGTAGACGGCCAGGGCCAGGGTCGCCCTGCTCCCGGTGACGGCGTCGACCACCCCGGGCGGCGCATCGCCGCTGGCGCCGCCGCCAGGGCCGAGCGCCCACACCAGCGACCCGGCGTTGACCCCCGGCAGCAGGTCGCGCAACGGCTGCAACGCGGTCAGCAGGCTGTCGGCCACCGCCGAGACCAGGTTCTCGACTCCGAGGACCCAGACGACGCCCAGGCCCACCGGGAGCGCGAGGCTGCGGAACGCGAACCCGAGCAGGGCGCCGAGACCGCACCACATGCCGAGGATCAGCCAGCCCGACCCGACGCCCCGGGCGAGCTCGACCAGCGAAGGGTAGTCGAGCGGCCGCGACTCCAGGGTGGCGATCGCCGCCGCCGCGATCGCGTTGACGGTGAAGGTGGCCAGCACGATGGCCAGGGTGGTCGCGGCCAGGGCGAGCAGCTTGCCGCCGTACACGGCGAGCCTGGTCGGCCGCTGGGTCAGGGCGGTC
>DATHIG010000414.1:0-2952 GCA_035490035.1 Actinomycetes bacterium | reverse complement strand
TTCAGCCATGGCGACCCGGCACGCACCGGTGCTGGGACGGGACTGGGCTTGGCGATCGTCGACGTCATCGCCCGCGCCCACGGCGGCACCGCCCACGCAGTCAACCTCGACGGCGGCGCCGACGCCTGGATCGAGCTCCCGGGCATCCTGGATCCTGCCGACCACCAACCCCCCCAGCGCCGGACCGGTCACAAGCGCCTATGAGGCCCGTTACGCGGGGAGCGTCTGACCGTGGAGACGAGATGCTGGGTTGCCCATACGGCTCAGGACGCGTGCAGTGGCTCTGTGGTGACAAACAGCAGGCCCCGCTGCATCTCCACCACGGTCTGGGTGACCAGCCCGCCATCCATACAGCGGGGCGCAACCCTGGCTCAGGGCCACCCCGGAGGCGATAGCGGCCAGCTGGTCGGCCATCGGCCGTCGTGAGCCAAGGCCCGCCAAGCAACGTGCGCCGACTCGACCGGCTCGGCGGTCTCCTGCATGAGTACCAACGAGCTGCGTGAACGGGTTTCTGCACCACACGGGCACCTTGGCGTTTGTCGGGGGATCCAGTACGGTCAAACCCGCTATGCGGGTGAACCGGCAGCAGCAGGCCACCAGGGTCTTCTTGGTGCTTGCTGTGCTGCTTGGGTCGCTGTGGGCGGGTGGCCTGGTCGTATCGGCCGCGGGCGATCCCGCCGACCAGTTGGCTGCGGGCCGTGCACAGCTGGGGATCCAGCCGGCCGCCCTGCGGGATCGTCTATTGGTGTTGCGGCCGCCGGTCGCGCGCCCTGGCTGGCAGGGGCGTCTGGTGCCGCTGCTGCTGGGTGCGCTTGCTGCCGCGGTCGCGGCCGCTCATGGGCTGCTGGCTGGATGGCTTCGGCCTGGCTTGGCGCGTGGCCGGTCGCTGGTTCGGTCTATCCCGCTGGCGGCTCGGGCGCCGCCGCACCTCCAGTCGGTCTGACCGACGTTCCGCGCCTGGTGGTGACCGGCGCGGGCTGATGCTGGAGGTTCGTCTTCTTGTCTCGTCACCTTGGGTGGCGTGTGATCGCTGTGCTGCTGGTGCTTGGGGTGGCCGGCTGGCTGGCCGTCACCCGCCCGGCCCGGCTCGGCCTGGACCTGCGTGGCGGCACCCAGATCGTCTTGGAAGCCAGGGACGGTCCCCGCCAGCGCGTCGATGACGACACCGTGGCCCGCACCCTGGAGGTGCTGCGCCGGCGGGTCGACCAGCTTGGGGTGGCCGAGCCGAGCTTGCAGCGGTCGGGGGCGCGGCGGGTGTTGGTGGAGCTGCCGGGGGTGTACGACCCTGAGGAGGCGGTCCGGGTGATCGGCCGCACCGCCCAGCTGGCCTTCCACCCGGTGCTCGGGTCGGCCGAATCCGCGCCGGCGACGCCGACCAGGCCGCCGGCTGATGAGCTGGTGGTGGCCGACGAGGACGGCGCCCGGCTTCGGCTCGGCCCGGCCGCGCTGACCGGGGAGGCGGTCGGCGACGCCCGCGCCGAGCTCGACCCGCAGGTCCAGACACGCTGGCAGGTCGCGATCGAGTTCCAGGGGGTGGGGAGCCGCCGCTGGGCCGAGCTGACCGGCCAGGCCGCCTGCCAGCCGGCTGGGGACCCCAGGCGGCGGGTGGCGATCGTGCTGGACCGCCAGGTGATCTCCAGCCCCCAGGTCGACCCGTCGGTCGCCTGCGAGCAGGGCATCACCGGCGGGCAGACGGTGATCACCGGCGACTTCACCGACCGGGAGGCCGAGGACCTGTCGCTGCTGATCCGAGCGGGCGCCCTGCCGGTCCCGGTCGAGGTGGTCGAGCAACGCACTATCGGCCCGACGCTCGGCGACGCCGCGATCAGGGCGAGCGTGCAGGCCGCGGTGGTTGGCGCGGCCCTGACGATCCTGTACATGATCGCCTACTACCGGCTGCTCGGCGGGCTGGCCGCGGTGGCGCTGGTCTGCTACGGGCTGGTGTCGTTCGCGGTGCTGCTGGCCTTGCGTTCGACCCTGACGCTGCCCGGGATCGCCGGGTTCGTGCTGGCCATCGGCATGGCCGTGGACGCCAATGGGCTGGTGTTCGAGCGGATGCGCGAAGAGCACCGGGCCGGCGCCGGGCTGCGTCCGGCGCTGGAACGCGGGTTCAGCAAGGCGTTCAGCGCTATCGCCGACTCCAACATCACCACCTTGCTGGCTGCCGGGCTGCTGTTCTTCCTGGCCTCGGGGGCGGTGCGGGGGTTCGGGGTGACCCTGTCGGTTGGGGTCCTGGTGTCGCTGTTCACCGCCCTGGTCGTGACCCGGGTCCTGGTCGAGCTGGTCACCCGGCTCGATGGGGTGCGGCAGCGCCCTGGGCTGCTCGGCCTGCAGGGCGGCGGGCGGCTAGCCGACTGGCTCGCCACCCGCGGCCCGGACCTGCTCGGCCGGGCGCGCTGGTGGCTGGCCGGGTCGCTGCTGGCGCTGCTGCTGGCCGGGGCCGGACTAGCGGTGCGGGGGCCGAACTTCGGGGTGGAGTTCACCGGCGGGCGGCTGCTGGAGTACCGGACGCAGCGGCCGGTCGACCCGGACGCCGCTCGGCGGGCGCTGGCCGACGCTGGCTTCCCCAGGGCGGTCGTGCAGGCCTCCGGGGACGGCAACCTGACGGTCCGGACCGGCCAGCTCGACCCGGCCTCCGAGGACCGTGTACAGCGGGCGGTCGCCCAGGTCGGCGGCCAGGTCGAGGAGTTGCGGGATGAGTTCATCGGCCCTACCATCGGCGCCGAGCTGCGCCGCAAGGCCCTGCTCGCCCTCGGGATCGCGCTGCTGGTCCAGCTCGGCTACCTGGCCGTGCAGTTCCGATGGACCTTCGGGACCGCCGCGGTCATCGCCATGTTCCATGATGTGGCCGTCCTGCTGGGGCTGTTCGCCTGGCTGGGCAAGCCGCTGGACGGGGTGTTCCTGGCCGCCCTGCTGACCGTGATCGGCTACTCGGTCAACGACTCGGTGGTG
>DATHIG010000413.1:0-10165 GCA_035490035.1 Actinomycetes bacterium | reverse complement strand
TTGATCTCCCTGGTCGATCTGGCTGGCCCAGGGACCATCCAGACGCTGTTGGACAACCTCGGCCAGGTCGCGCCCGGCTCGGTCAACCAGATCCTCGCCACCGCGATCACGAACCTGCAGCAGACCCGCGGCTCGGCCGGGGTGCTGGCCCTGGTCAGCCTGGCCACGGCGTTGTGGCTGGCGTCACGTTATGTCGCCGCCTTCATGCGCGCGTCCAACGCCATCTACGACGTGCCCGAGGGCCGGCCGATCTGGAAGACCCTGCCCATCCGCATCGGGGTCACCGTGGTCGTCATGGTCCTGCTGGCGGTGTCGGCGGTCGCGGTCGTGGCCACCGGCGGCCTGGCCGGTCGCCTCGGCCGACTGCTGGGGATTGGCTCAACCGCGGTCAGAGTCTGGGACATCGCCAAGTGGCCGGTGCTGCTGCTGATCGTGGGCTTTCTGTTCGCCCTGCTGTACTGGGCCTCCCCCAACGCCAGACAGCCATTTCGCTGGATCACCCCCGGCGGCATCCTCGCGGTAGTGGTCTGGGTGGTCGCCTCGGTGGCCTTCGCGCTGTATGTGGCCAACTTCAACTCCTACAACAAGACCTACGGCAGCCTGGCCAGCGTGATCATCTTCCTGGTGTGGCTGTGGCTGTCCAACACCGCCATCCTGCTCGGCGCCGAGCTGAACGCCGAGCTGGAACGCAGCCGGGCAATCGCGGGCGGCCACCCGCCCGACGAGGAGCCCTACATGGAACTACGCGACACCAGGAAAATCCGGGAACGCGACAACCTGTAGCCCGCAGCCACATCCCCTGGCTCCACGAACTCCGTAGCGCCAGATCCGTAGCCTGATGCTCCGCGTCGGAGTGGCCGGATCCAGACGGATCTGGCCTGCTCAGGTTGGGTGCCTGGTCGGTCCAGATGGCTCCTGACGGATCCAGAAGGATCGTCTGGATGATCATCGGGATGATCAAGGGCCATCCGACGGAAGATCGGATGCGACCCTCTACTGAGGTGCTGGCTCGGCCTTTGCGATGACGCCGGACCCGGATCAGGCGAGGGATGCAGGCCCTGGTGACTCATACGCGTGCTGGGTACTCCGGTAGACGGTGGGCGACCTGGTCCGGGGAGGGCATGCGGGCGATCTCCTGGGCGATCGCGCGGGCCGCGTCGCGGTGGCCGGCGTATCGGTGGTGCGGCAACAGCTTCTGCGTGTGCTCGGCGATGGCGTTCGCGCTCAGTTCATCGGGGAGGAGGAGCAGCCCGGCGCCCGCGGCGCTGACCGCGTCGGCGTTGGCGAATTGGTCGGCCCCCTGGGGCAGGATCAACTGCGGGGCGCCAACGGTGAGCGCGCCGAGGGTGGTGCCGCTGCCGCCGTGGTGCACGACCACATCCACGTGCGGCAACAGGTTCGCCTGCGCCACCCAGGGTTGCACGGTGATGTTGTCCGGCACCTCGCCGAGCTGATCTGGGGGAACCCGACCGGCGGCAACCACCACGCGTGCGTCCAACCTCGCCAACCCCTCGATGGCCGTGGTGAGCAGCTCTGGGGTGCCGAACGCGGTACCGAGCGTCAGGTAGATCAGCGGCCGCGAAGTGCGTCGGCTGACCCAGGCCGGGAGTGCGGCCGGTGCGGAATAGGGGACGGGACGCAGTTCGATTCGGTCTTCGGTCGCGACAAACTCCTTGTCCTGCAAGGACGGCGGACAGATGTCGATGTGCGGCCGTCGGGGAGCGCCGAGGTTCCTCGTGGGCAACTCCAGACCGATTCCTTCTGGGAACATGCGGCCGAAGCCGTGCCAGATGCCGGGAATCCCGGCGCGATGCGCGGCGATGGCCGCCCCCGGTACCCCCCATCCATGGAGGACGAGGTCGGGCCGCAGCCGCGCCAATTCCGGCTCGAGATCCTCGGCATACAGCTCGTAGAACGAATCCGCGGGGCGGAAGGGCCGAAGCCGGTTCGCGGCCAACGGTGGGTGCACGTTCTCGCCAGCGTCGAAGTGCACCTCGTGCCCGGCATCTCGTGCGGCGATCGCCAGCGGGATCAGCGGGTAGGTGTGACCGACCGACGCCAGACTGGCAAACAGCACGCGCATGCCAACGAGTCTACGGCCCGCGACCCGCCCACATCGACCCGTTCGCTCACAGCGACAGCAACCGCCACGCGCGCGGGTGTACGCGCAACTCCTTGCTTCACGGGTCGGCTCCACTCCTCCACAGAGGCCCAGTCATCCGGCGCAGCGTCTCAAGCTGTGGTCCTTGCAGGCCCGTGACCCGCCGTTTCGGGAGCTGGCGGGGGGACACCCTGGCCGGGCTGCTCACCGCCGCGCGGCTTCACCGCCACCCTGACGCGCGCAAGCTCGCGACCTGCTGGCCCACCGTGGTCTACCTGGAGGCCGAGTCGGTCGACGACGCCTGGAGCTTCTGGACCTGCTGATGGGGGTAGCGTGTGGTGGTCAATCGATGCGGCGTAGCGCCTCCGCGAGGCCGCCAAGCCCGATCGGCCCGAGATCAAGCGCTGCGGTGTGCCAGCGCTTGAGGTCGAAGCCAGGCCGCCGTCGCGCCTCATCACGGGCGCCAAGCCAGGCCCGCTCGCCGAGCTTGTAGGAGATGGCTTGGGCTGGCCAGCCAAGGTAGCGAACCACCTCGGGGTGAATCTGATGCGGTTCGGCGCGGCCGCGTTCGCCCAGGAACTCGCAGGCTGTTTCGAAGGTCCACCTGGAGCCGTCAGGCAGTGGCAGGTCGAGGTGGATGCCGATGTCGACGACCACGCGGGCAGCGCGCAGCGCGGCGTCGGCGAGCATGCCGAGCCGGCTCCCTGGGATATTGAACCAGCCCAGCTCGTCGGCAAGCCGCTCGGCGTACAGTGCCCAGCCCTCGCCGTGCCCGGGAACTCCGGAGAACTTCGCGAAGCGTGACAGGCGCTCCCCTGCGACCCTGGTGGCGCCAATCTCCAGGTGGTGGCCTGGCACCCCCTCGTGAAAGACGATGGTCAGCTCTTTCCAGGTCGCGAACCGCTTCCGGCCACCGATGGGCCACCAGGTTCGGCCCGGGCGCGTCAGGTCCTCGCTCGGCGGCGTGTAGTAAGCGGACCCGGACGTCGAGTCGGGCTCGAGCGTCACCTCGACGACCCTGAGCGGCGCGGCAATGTCGAAATGGGTGCCGTGCAGCTCCTGGATCGCCTGGTCGTGACGGTCCTGAAGCCATCCACGGTAGGCATCGTGACCAACCACGTACTGCGTCTGCCCGAGGAGCGCGGTCGCCTCGTCGACACTCGCTCCCGGGTGGACCCTCCCGGCCTCGTGCGCCAATTCCGCCTCGATCCGGTGCAGCTCTTCCCAGCCCCATTCGTAGGCTTCCACAGGATTGAGGTCGGCGCCCAGGCACAGCCGGGCGGCCACGGCGTAGCGCTCGGCACCAACAGCGTCTGAGGCAGATGCCCGAGGTGCATAGTCAGTGCGCAGGTAGCGCGCGGTTTCGGCATAGCCGGCGTGCGCCGCCTCGGCCGCCGCGGCCAGCCTGCCAGCCAGCGGGCCCTCGCCGTAGGCTGCCACCAGACGGTCATGCGCGCCGCCGGCGTAGCGCTCGGCCTGCACCGCCGACTCCAGCGCCTGGCGCCGCGCGGCCGTCAGACCGCACTGCAAGCCGGCGTCCAGGCTGGTGCGCCAGCTCGCAAGCATCCCAGGGACGGCGGCAAGTCGGGCGGCGACACCACGCCACTGCTCGTCGTCGCCGCGTGGCAGCAGCTCGACGCTGTCACGCAGCCGGGAGACCACCCCCAACGGGGCACGTAGCAGGCGCAGCGGCTCACCGCTGGCGTGCCATGCCTCCTCGGCCTGGAGCCGTTCACGCAGGTGATCGGCGGCCTTCCGATCCGCCTCCGACATCACCGGCAGCCGCCCAAGCGCGGCCAGGGTCGCTCGAATGAGGTCAGCTCGGGCACCGTAGCCGTCCGGGCTGTAGTCGGTGGCGGCACCGTAGTCGGCGCCGATTCCGAGCACGCTCGCGTGGACCGGATCGAGCACGGCAAGCTGGTCGATGTAGTCGGCGCAAAGGCGCAGAATCTGTGTCATCAGGAAACGGCAGCGCTACCGACATGGTGTCGCAGGGCCTTGGGAAATATTGGAATGGCGGCGAAGCCGCAAGTTGGTTTTCTCAGATGCGCGCGAAGCGCGCCCGGCCCGCAGGGCCGGCCCAATCGTCCGCCCTCCACCATTTCGCCCGGAGTGGGCCGCCGAAGGAGGCCCATCGACGGGCGCTTAATCAGCCAGACGGACTCCTACGTAGCGAAGCCGGGCAGGAACCGCCGACTGGTTCCGGCCGAGGTTTCCACGGATGCGACGGGCCGCCCAACGTGCCACCATGATGCCAGTAGCGGCCACCGGCAGGACCAGGAGCAGAGGAGTTGAGATCGTGGACGGCGCGACGGTGTCCGTGGCGGTCGTTGCCAGCCGCACCGAGGCGGAGCTGATCCTCGGCCTGCTGCGCAGTCATGGCGTGAGCGCAGCGGTGTCGGCAGATGACGCCGGAGGACAGTACCCGCAGATGCAGATAGAGGGTGTTCGCGTGCTGGTTGCCCCCTCCGATGAAGCCTCGGCCCGTCGGCTCCTAGCCGCCGCCGATGACACCCTCGAGTAGGTCGGTCAACCCAGGACCTTTCGGCGATGGATGAGCCGACGCGGCCTGACCCGCGCCGAGGCCGCTTCTCACGGCATGGCTGGGAGCCGGGGCGGACCCCGGATGCTCACGAGGTTGTTCACGGGACGGGTCACGTCCCGTTGGGAAACGGCGGTTGGAGACCGCTCCGTGCAGCGGCCGACCGTCCAGCCAGGTGAACACCAGCCCTGAGTCTTCCCAGCCCGGGCCGACCGCCAGCCACTCCTCGATCTGCCAGCGCCGGTGGTCGCGGAGGGCGGCCACGGCGGCCGGGTCGAGGGCGATCGAACGTCGGCCCTTGGCCGTCTTCGGCTCAGAGACTAGCCTGAGTTTCCCCCCTATGTGATCGGCCGGCGTGGGATCCGTTGGGGCGCTTGGCTTTCAGCCTCGGATGGTGTAGTACCCACATATGGCATCGATCGTGGGGAAGCGCCGCGGGAAGCGGACCTACTACTACCTGGTGGAGTCCGCGCGGGTGGACGGCCAGCCGCGGATCGTCTCCCAGGAGTACCTGGGCACCGCGGAGGAGGTGCTGGCCCGCCTGTCGGGGACGGCGACCGGTGAGCCGGCCCGTACCCAGCACAAGCGGTTCGGTGATCTGGCGGCGGTGTGGTCGGTGCTGGACGACCTCGACGTCGCCGGGGTGGTCGACGCGGTGGTGCCGCGCCGGGCGGATGCGGGCGCCTTGGTGGGGACCTACATCGCTCTGGCGGTTGCCAACCGGATCGTGGACCCGTGTTCCAAGCGAGGCTTCGCTGAGTGGTGGGCCACGACCGCCGGACCGCGGTGGGTGCAGGTGGCGGGCGCGGCCCTGGATCACCGTCGGTTCTGGGATGCGATGGACGCCTTGGGCGAGACCGATCTGGGCACGGTGGAGACCGAGCTGGGCCGGCGGATGGTCACCCGGTTCGGGCTGGACCTGTCGGGTCTGGTGCTGGACATGACCAACTTCGCCACGTTCATCGACACGGGCAACCCCCAGGCGCCGATCGCCCAGCGAGGCAAGGCCAAGCAGAAACGCATGGACCTGCGCCTGGTCGGGCTGGCCCTGGTGGTGACCCGGGACGGCGGGGTGCCGATCGTGTCGCACGCCTACCCCGGCGACCGCCCAGATGTTACCCAGTTCAGCGTGGTCGTCGATGCGCTGCTTGCCCGCTACCGGGAGTTGACCGAGCACGTCGAGTCGCTGACCGTGGTCTACGACGCCGGCCAGAATTCCCATGACAACCACGCCGTCGTCGAGGCGTCGGGGCTGGGGTTCGTCGGGTCGCTTCCGCCCAGCGACCATCCCGGGCTGCTGGCCATCGGCAAGTCGAGGTTCGCCGTGGTGGATGCCGGCCGGTTCGGTGGGCTGACCGCCGTGGATACCACGGTCACTGCCCTGGGTGTCAGGCGCCGGGCCGTGCTCACCCACTCCCCGACGCTGCACGCCGCCCAGGTCCGCGGGTTCGACCAGACCCTGGCCAAGGCCCGAGCCCGGCTGGCAGCGTTGCAGGCCCGACTGGCTCGCGGCAAGACGCGTCGTGCACGCACCGCCGTGGAGGCGGAGATCGCCGCGATCCTCAAGCCTCGCTGGGTCAGCCAGGTCATCACCGCCACCCTCACCGGCGACGAGCCGGCCACCTTCCGGCTGACCTGGCGCACCGACACCCGTGCCCGCAACCGTCTGCAAGAACGCAGCTTCGGCAAGCGGGTCTTGTTCACCAACCGCGACGACTGGCCGGTCGCTGAGGTGGTGGCCGCCTATCGCTCCCAGTCCGAGGCCGAAGCCGGGTTCCGGCAGCTCAAAGACCCGCAGGTGGTGTCGTTTAGCCCGATGCACCACTGGACCGACTCCAAGATCCGCGTGCATGTGTTCTACTGCGTGCTCGCCTTGGCGGTCGCCCACCTGATGCGCCGCAAAGCCGACCACGCCGGCCTGCACCTGTCGGTGCGCGAGCTGCTGGCAACCCTGGCCGGTATCGAGGAGACCGTGCTGCTCTACCATGACGGCGGCAAAGGCCGCCCCCGCGCCCGGCGCATGCTCACCGACATGAGTCCCACCCAGCAGCGACTGGCCGACCTGTTCGGCGTCCACCGCTGGGCCCCGACCCGCTGACCAGCGGATACGGCAGGTTGGGTAATACGACACCACGCCCGGAAACCAGCGCTGACCAGCGGAAACACAGCACAAGATCGTGCTAGGGGGGAAACTCAGGCTAGGACCTCGTGGTCGACGACCACGCGCGGTCGCCGGGGCGAGACGCGTCCGGCGTCCAGGTCTACATCGGCCCAGCGAAGCCCGGCCACCTCTCCCCTGCGCATGCCGGTGGTGGCCAACAGCAACCAGGCGGCGTAGAGCCGGTCGGTTCGGACGTGGTCGAGGAAGGCTCGGAGCTGCTCCGGGCTCCAGACATGCATCTCGGGCGCCATGCCCCGGGGCAGGTCAGCCGCCGGTTTCCCACCGCATCACCCTAGCCGAGGAACGGCAGCGGCAGGCCGAAGCCCATCTCGCCGGCGGTGAGTCGGCGTCGCTGGCGCGGGCTGGCTGGGCTGGTCAAGCATGGCCCCGGCTGCATCCCGAGCTAGGACGGGCTGGCGGCCAGCCGGCCATGCCCACGGCCGCGGCGGTGCGGGTGGCCGACCAGGCCGCCGCCGAGCTGGACCCGCCCGCCTGGCTGACCGACCTGCTCGGCCAGGTGCCTGAGGCCAGCCGAGGGCGGCAGACCGCCGCCCGGCTGCACAGTACCGCGACAGCTACCAGATCAGCGACCCTGAGCGGCCGCTCGGCGGCGAGCCGACCGGGAACCTGACCCAGCGTCGGGCCTGGCGGGCCACTCGGCAGGCGATCGATCGCGACCAGCGCCAACACCGGGCCCGCGACCAGCGGCAGGAACGGTCGCACGACCGCGACCGGGCCTCGACCCAGACGAGGCCGCCGATCCCGTGGCTGCGCGAGCTCCTCGTGGACGGCATCCCGGTCCTTGCCGGCGGCATGCTCCGCCCCGCCTTGCAGGTGTCCCGGCAGGCACTCTCCCCGGAGCAGGTCGAGTTGGTCGCCGGCCATGTCCGCGCCGGCTTCCAGCCCGCCACTTGATCCATAGACGACCCGGAGCAGCTCGCGCTGCTCGGCTGGACCGTCCATCCCGGCCGTTACCGAGCCCTGGACCGACGGTCGGTGGCGCCTCGGCGCATTGCTCTCCTCAGACGATTCGGGTCGAGCGTAGTCCGAGCGAGGAGGCTTCATCCGTTATGACAGAGGAGTGTGCGGCCGGTCGCTGTGCGAAGCAGATCGCTGTGGTGCTCAGACGAGACCGGTTCGAGCAGTGTCCGGCTCAGGTGAATCGGCTACGGACGCGCCGCCGGGGGGGCGCCCAGCGGTGCCGTTTCTCGCCTGGCTTGGCGCAGCGGTGAAGAAGGGCCCAGCCCAGCCCGTTCGATCGCAGTCACGATCTTCGATGTGGACCTTGAGCGGGCGGACCTGGTCGAGCCCGCCGACGGGGTCCGAATCTGGCGTCGCGGATCAGTTGCTCGGTCACCTCCCGGGCGCCGTCCTAAGCCGCGTATGGGTTGGTTGACCGCACCCCGCAGTTGGTCGATCTGGAGATCGCCGCGAGGTTGAGGTGGAACGACTTGGCTGTTCATCAGTCGTCCGGTATAGAGCGCAGCCGTTCGGCTGCGCTCTCGGGGGTGATGTCGCGCTGTGGTTGTGCCAGCAGTTCGTAGCCGACCATGAACTTGCGCACCGTGGCCGACCGCAGCAGCGGCGGATAGAAGTGCGCGTGCAGGTGCCACTCCGAATACGGCGCCCCGTCGGTGGGTCGCTGGTGCCAACCCATCGAGTACGGAAAGGTCACGCCAAACAGCCGGTCGTACCGTCGGGTCACCCTGCGCAGGATGGCGGCCAGATCATCACGCGCGTCGGCGTCCAGGTCCGGTAGGGCGCCATGGTGCTCGCTCGGCAGTATCAATGTCTCGAACGGCCATAGCGCCCAGAACGGCACCAGCGCCACGAACCGCTCGTTCCGGCAGACGATGCGTTCGCCCTCCTTCAGCTCTACGGTCAAGTAGTCGCAGAGCAGGCACCCGCCGTCGGCCGCATACGCCCGCTGCTGGCGCAGCTCTCGCGCCGGCTCGTTGGGCATTCGCTCGTTGGCCCAGATCTGCCCGTGCGGGTGTGGGTTGCTGGCACCCATCATGGCGCCGCGGTTCTCGAAGATGAGGACGTGGCCTATCCAGTCGATGCCAGCGAGTTCGATGTACTGGTCGGTCCAGGTCTGGACCACCTGTCGGATCGCGCCCTCCTCCATCTCGCCGAGGGTGAGGTCGTGGCGCGGAGAGAAGCAGACAACCCGGCAGATACCCCGTTCACTCTCGGCCACCAGCAGCCCGTCACCGTTGTGCGCTCCGCTGGGCGTCTGCGGCTTGAGCGCTGCGAAGTCGTTCTCGAAGACGAAGGTGGAGCTGTACCGGGGCGTGCGTGCACCGCCCGCCCGCTGGTTGCCGGGGCAGAGGTAGCAGGTGGGGTCGTAGGCCGGGCGCCGCTCGTCGACCACGTCCTCCACCTGCCCCTGCCAGGGACGCGCTGTGCGGTGCGGGGACACCAGCAGCCATTCGCCGGTCAGCCGATTCAGCCGGCGGTGCGGCGCACTGAACATGCCAACCCCCAGGTCATTGCGCGGCGTCGCGCCTGCGAAGAATCGGCGATGCAGCCGCGACGATGTCGTATACGTCCAGCCCTGCCCGTCATCCAGCACCGCTGGGCTCGAATTCATACCCGCTCCCGTCCGTGGCCCTGCAGGCAGGCCCATGCATCGACGACCATGTCGTCCAGGGCCGGCTTGTGCGGGGTCCAGCCGAGTTCCTGACCGATGCGGGCGCTGGAGGCCACCAGCACGGCCGGGTCCCCCGGCCGGCGCGGCGCGTCCACGGTGGCGATTGGGCGGCCGGTGACCCGCCTGGCCGCCTCGATGACCTCCCGGACCGACGAGCCCAGCCCGTTGCCGAGATTGTAGATCGCGTGGCTGCCCGGCTTGCTGGCGTCCAGGGCGAGCTGGTGCGCCCTGGCCAGGTCCTCGACGTGGATGTAGTCGCGGACCGCGGTGCCGTCCGGGGTCGGATAGTCGGTGCCGTAGACCTCTACGTGGGCCCGCCTGCCCTCGGCGACCTGGAGCACGAGCGGGATCAGATGCGTCTCGGTGGCATGCCGCTCTCCGAGACGGCCGCTGGCCCCGGCCACGTTGAAGTAGCGCAAACTTGTCGCAGCGAGCCCGTGGGCCAGCGCGAATGTCCCGATCATGCCGTCCACAGCCATTTTGGATGCCCCGTAGGCGCTGGTTGGCCGGGTCGGCGCGGTCTCCAGGATTGGCACCTGGTCGGGCTCGCCGTACACGGCCGCGGTCGAGGAGAACACCAGCCGCGGAACCGAGGCGGCCACCATTGCCTCCAGCAGCTCGAAAGTACCGATGACGTTGTTGCGCCAGTAGTGCTCTGGGTGTGCCACCGACTCGCCGACCAGCGACTTGGCGGCAAAGTGGAGGACC
>DATHIG010000412.1:0-14467 GCA_035490035.1 Actinomycetes bacterium | reverse complement strand
TCCTCGAGGTAGGCCTCCAGGGTGTGGATCCCGCTCGCGTCCAGGTGCCAGTCAGGGCCGGAGCGCAGGAACATCCCACTGGGCATATTGTCGCGCCAGAAGCCCATCGGCCGGCCGACCACCACGGTATCGAGGCCGTGCTCGCGAGCGAAGCCGGCGGCTGACAGCGCGTAGGGTCCGGCCCCGATGACCAGCAGCGACGTGGTGGCCGTCACAGGCGTTCGCCTCCAATGCTCCGCTTGGCTCGCCACCGCCTGAGCATAAACTTCCCCAGAGGAGGGATCGAGACATGACACGCTCGGTGATCGTTGGTGCGGTCAGAACGCCGGTCGGCAAGTTCGGTTCGTCCTTGCGATCCCGCTCGGCCGTCGAGCTCGGCGCGGTCGCCATCGCCGAGGCGTTGGCACGAGCCGGAGTGTCCCCCGGCGAGGTCGACTACGTCCTCATGGGACATGTGCTGCAGGCGGGGACAGGCCAGATCACCGCCCGCCAGGCGGCGGTCGCGGCTGGCATCCCACTGGAGGTGCCGGCCATCACCCTCAACAAGGTGTGCCTGTCGAGCCTGACCGCGGTCGCCCTGGCCGACCAGCTGATCCGGGCCGGCGAACTCGAGGTGGCGGTCGCCGGCGGGATGGAGTCGATGACCAATGCCCCCTACGTCGCGCCCGGCGCCCGCTGGGGCGTGCGCATGGGGCCTGCCGAGCTGGTGGACACGATGATCCACGACGGGCTGTGGTCGACCTTCACCGGTCAGCACATGGGCGAGTCCTCCGACCAGGTCAACGATGTACTGCAGGTTTCAAGGGAAGACCAGGATGCCTGGGCGGCCAGCTCTCATCAGCGTGCCGCCGCCGCCTGGGCGTCTGGGCGGTTCGCCGACGAGGTCGTCGCCGTGGAGGTCCAGAATCGGGGCGGGCCCACCGTGGTCGAGCGCGACGAGGGCATCCGCCCAGACACCACCGCTGAGGCGCTGGCGGCGCTTGCGCCGGCGTTCACCCCGGCGGGGACCATCACCGCAGGAAACGCTTCACAGCTGTCGGACGGGGCGGCGGCCACCGTGGTCATGAGCGCCGCGCGGGCCGAGGCGCTCGGCGTCGAGCCGCTCGCCGAGGTCGTGGCCCACGGCATGAGCGCGGACCGGTTTGCCTATCTGCATACCGTCCCCGCAATCGCCCTGGAGAAGGCGCTCAAGAAGGCCGGCAAGGACATCGACGACCTCGGCCTGGTCGAGATCAACGAGGCCTTCGCCTCGGTCGCGGTGTACGCCACCCGGACGCTGGGCGCCGACAAGGCGGTCGTCAACGTCAACGGCGGCTCCGTGGCAATAGGTCATGCCCTGGGCTCCACCGGGGCTCGGATGCTGGTGACGCTCATACACGAGCTGCGCCGCCGCCAGGTCGAGTACGGCGCGGCCACCCTGTGCGGCGGCGGCGGCCAAGGCGAGGCCCTGCTGCTGCGCCTCCCCACCGGCTGACGCTGTGATGGCGACGGTTGTTCGCTGAGGCTGCTCGCCGTCCAAGCTGGGCATCCCGTAGGTGACGTCCCACGGTGTGGTGGAATTGAGGCGAGCATCCAGGTCTTCTGCATGGCGAGGAGGCGCTGGTTATATGGAGCTGGGCCGGCGCGGCGCGCTTCCGTGCGGGGGTCAGGACAGAGACTTTGGGTGCGGTTGGCCGGGCTGTGGGGGGTCGGGATCGGCGAGTTGGTGAAGGACCACGATGCCGCCGAGAGCGGGCCGGTCGAGGCGCTGGTGGTCGGTTTGGATGTACTCGTCGAGGACGGCGAGCAGGCGCCGGTCGAGCTCGCGCACCTCCTCCTCGGACAGGTGCAGCATGAAGCGCGCGAAGGTACGAACCGAGCCTGGTCCGGCTTCGCGTAGCTCGGCCTGGAAGGCCCCGATCGAGGCGAGGGAGAGTTCGTCGTTGCGGTCGTCGTACGCCTCGCCGCCGTCGGTGTCACCGTAGGCCGATAGCCACCAGGACTGCCCGGTGTTGCGATAGGGCTTCTCCAGGGCACCGCTGATCCCGGTGCGGATCGCTGCGGGCTCCAACAGTCCGGCCTTGACCAGCAGCCGGACGTGGTAGAGGGTCGTGCCGGGTTGGCTATTCAGCCGGTCGGCGAGTTGCTTGTTCGTCATGGGTTGCTGCCCGCACAGCCGGAGGATTCGCAGGCGCAGCGGGTGCGAGGCCGCCTTCGCCTGCAGGATCGTGGCCCGCCGGCGGCGACCATCCACTGCCGACAGACTTGGCTCGGGGTCCTGTTGCGTCATGCCACCATGCTATGCCGCAGTCTGCTTCTCGCATATCGATTGATAATCCTTGAATCGATGTGTCATCCTTCGACCGTGTCCAACGTTGTGGACCGCCCACGGAAGGGCGAGGAGCCGGACCGCCTCGGTCTGGCGTTCTGGCAGCTGTGGTCGGGGTCGGGCCTGTCCAACCTTGCCGACGGGCTGGTCAAGATCGCGCTGCCGCTGGTCGCCGTCACCCTGACCGACTCCCCTGGGCTGGTCGCCGGGGTTGCCTTGGCGGTGACGCTGCCCTGGCTGCTGTTCGCGCTCCCGGCCGGGGCGCTGGCCGACCGCGTGGACCGACGCATCGCGATGATCACGGCCAACGTCGTGCGGGCGGCCGCGATGGCGGTCCTGGCGGTCGCCCTGGTCCTCGGACTGGAGTCGTCCGCCGCGGCGATCTGGGCCCTGTACGCCGTGGCCCTGCTGCTGGGCACCGCCGAGACCGTCTACGACACCTGCGCCCAGTCGATCCTGCCGCAGGTCGTGCCGCGCGATCGCCTGCCACGCGCCAACGGTCGCCTCATCGCCGCGGAACTGACGGCCAACGAGTTCGTCGGCCCTCCCCTGGGGGGCCTGCTCGTCGCGGCCGGGGTGGCGGCGGCCTTCGCGACCCCGGCCGCGCTGTGGGTGGCCGCGGTCGGGGCGCTCCTGCTCCTGCGCGGAGGCTTCTCCGTCCAACGGGAGGAGCCGACGACCCTCCGCGCCGACGTGGCCGAAGGGCTGCGCCACCTGTGGCGGCACCGGCTGCTGCGCACGCTCGCCACGATGACGGGGCTGTTCAACTTCGCGACCAACGCCACCTTCGCCGTCTTCGTGCTCTACGCTGTCGGCCCCCACTCTGCCATGCGCCTGACCGAAGTCACCTACGGCCTGCTGTTCGCCACCATCGCCGCCGGAAGCCTCATCGGCGCCCTCCTGGCTGACCGCATCATTCGACGCCTGGGCCGCTCGCGGTCGCTGTTCCTGGGCATCCTCGGCGGCGTGGGCACCGTCGGCATCCTAGCCGTTACCACCATCCCCCTGGTGATCGCCGCGGCCTTCCTCATCGGCGGTCTCACCAACTCACTGTGGAACGTCGTCGCCGTCTCGCTGCGACAACGCATCACCCCCGACCGCATCCTGGGCCGGATCAACAGCAGCTACCGGCTCGTCGCCTGGGGCACCAGACCCTTGGGCGCCGCCGCCGGCGGCCTTCTCGGCGAGCTCCTCGGCCTGCGCGCCGTCTTCGCCATCGCCGCCGCGCTCATCCTTGCCACCCTGATCGGCATGATCCAGATCACCGACACCGCCATCAGCGCCGCCGAACACGACTTCGCGAACTGACAGCGATGGGCTCCAGCGTGAGCGATGGGCGAGGCCCGGTCAGGCGACGCCAGCCTCGTTGTCCGAGTACATTGCGTCAGCATATGAGCGGCCGGTGGGGCTGAACAGATCCGATGAGTCCGGTCCCGGAACCTCGTCCAATCGTCAGAGGCCGCGGACCGGCGCGGACCTGACCGGAGGTGAGCGATGACCGACCGAGAGCCCGTCGAGGTGACCAACCTCGACCGCTACGGATCCCCACCGTTGCCGTGGAGCAAGCCGCATGACCGCCTCGTGGCCCGCCCGGCGCAGCCGGGCACCCCGTACTTCCTCGGGACGTCCCGACCGGACGGCCGCCCCCACGCCGCCAGCGTCGGCGCCGGATGGCTCGATGGCGACCTCTACTTCACCAGCGGCCCCGGCACCCGCAAGGCTCGCAACCTGGCGGCGAGCCCGGCCTGCACGTTCGCTGTCGGGCTGGAGGGCATCGACCTGGTCCTGGAGGGCGAGGCGGCCAGGGTCACCGATCCGCCGACGCTGGAGCGGGTGGCCCGCCTGTACCGCGAGGGCGGGTGGCCTGCCGAGGTGGAGGGCGACGCGTTCACCGCGCCGTTCAGCGCCCCGAGCGCCGGACCGCCGCCGTGGCACCTGTACCTCTTCACCTTCCACACCGCGTTCGGGGTCGCCACCGCGGAACCGCACGGCGCGACGCGCTGGCGCTTCGAACGCTGACGGGCGCAGCCTCAGGTCAGCAGCGTCAGCCGCGTGCCCACCAGCGAGCGGTCGCGGGCGGCAGGTTCACAGTCCGCAGTTTGAGGTGGAGGATTCGGCGTGGATCGATCCTTACGGTGACTGCTGGGTGAGGCCGGTTCCCCGGTTCCTGTCGTGTCGTTGCGAACTTCTCACGCGAACCTCACCAGCACGGACTGCGCTGTGCCGGGTGATGGTTGACAGTCGTGTGCCACCTGATGCTTGACACCGGCGCCCCGTGCTTGGGCCAAGCGCGATTGCACGAGCGCGCGGTCAGCGGCATGGTCGGACGTCCCGCCCGACAGCGGCAGATCAGGGCGTGCTCGCGGGCCGGGGTGATCGGCTGCGGAGAACTGCTACGCCGGTCAGGATGAGGAGGACGGCGGCTGCGTCCAGGATGTCCAGCGGTTCATTGACGAGGAGCCAGCCGATGGCGAGCGCGACCACCGGAGGGATGTAGGTCGCGCTCGACGCGGTGATGGCTCCGAGGTGGTCGACGATGAAGTAGTAGAGGATGTACGCGACGCCGGTGCCTAGGATGCCGAGCCCGATGACCAGCCCGATCATGGCTCTGGGGTCGCCGGTGATGGCGGTGATGCCGTCGAGGTCGGTGACGATGGTGAGCGTCAGAAGTGCCAGACCGATCTGGTAGGTCGTAAGCGCGACCGGTGGATGTCCAGGTCGCTGAGGAACGAGAACAGTGGCATCGCGCCGCTGAGTGCTCCGGCGACCCCCGAGGGCAGCAGCGAGGTTCCTGCCGCGAATGCGAAGTAGTAGATGCTGGTGGCGATCAGGGACATCACCAGAAAGTGGTGTAGGTACCGCGCGTGGTGTCGGTCGGACGCCCCTTGTATCGCCGCGTACACGAGAACAGGGAGGAATCCGAACAAGACCCTCAGCAGAGTGATCTGCCCAGCCGTGATCGTCTCTGAGGCCCACTTCATGAAGATGAAGTTGCTGCCCCAGATGAGCCCGAGAGCGACGAAGGCTGTCGTGGCCCTGTTCATCACCGACACAGTCTCGCACGCGGTGAGGCCTGCCCTCGGTCCTCACGTCGCTGTCCGCTCATCGGCATGTGCGGACGAGCGCCGCATCCCCCGGTCTAGGCGAGGCTGTCAACCATCAGGTGCCACCCAACCGTAAAGTACTAGGCGGGCGAGGCGCTAGGACCCGTCGACGCCCCGGAGGGCGCCGGCGGGCACGTGCGCGGCGGTGAACTCGCCCCCGGCCGGGTCGGCCACGACCGCGAAGCGCCCGACGGGGATGTCCATGGGCGGCAGCAGCACCCTCCCGCCGAGCCGCTCGGCCTCGGCCACCGTCTGGTCGGTGTCGGCCACCATGAACGACACCGTCCAGCGGGGGGTCTGGGGCTCCTGCGGGCCCGGGGCGTGTCCGCCCCCGACGAGCAGCTCGCCCAGGCTGAAGCTGGTCCGCGGGATCGGCCCCGGCACGTCGTCGGCCGTCCAGCCGAACAGCTCGCCGTAGAACTTCTTGGCCCGGTCCAGGTCGGGGGCGACCAGCTCGTTCCAGCTCCAGGCGCCGACCTCGTTCACCAGCCCGCCCCCGGCGTGCCCGCCGGCCTGCCACAGCGACACCACCGCCCCGGCCGGGTCCCGGAGCACCGCCGTGCGACCGGCCCCGGGCACGTCGAACGGCTCGGCCAGCACCTCGGCCCCCAGCTCCCGGGCCCTGGCCGTGGCCCGGTCGAGGTCGCTGACCGAGACGTTGGAGCTCCAGCCGGTCCCCTCCTCCTCGGCGTGCCGGTGGATCCCGGCCACGTCCCGGCCCCGGAGGCGGCACATCGTGTAGCTGCCCCCCTGGGCCGGCAGGTCCTCGAACTCCCACCCCAGCAACCCGCCGTAGAACGCCTTGGCCCCCTCCACGTCGGTCGTCCCCAGGTCGATCCAGCAGAAGGTCCCGTCCGGGTAGCGCTCGACCTCGCCCATGTCCCTCCCTCGGGTCAGGCCATCCCCCCGTTCGCGCGGGAGATTACCAGGCGTTGAATCTCCGACGCGCCCTCGAGCAGGCCGTAGGTCCAGGTGTCGTCGAACGCCTGGATCTGAGCTTGGGGTTCTGCCCCGCTGTGGTGCCGGAACAGCACGTTTGTAGGAGCGGTTGGAGTTGAACGGAGGATCAAGGTAGATCAGGTCGACCGATGCCGAGAGGATGCGGTTGCGCAGCACGTCGAGGTTATCGCCGTAGAACAGCAGATTCCTGCCCAGGTGCATAAGACACTCGACCCCCCGGCCGGCGGTTCACTACTCCACTGCTCTCATGGGCAACGGGATGGAGGCAGGTTCGCATCCGATCAGGCCTAACCGGTCAGGCTCTGAACCTCTTGCAGGCGCGGCGTTGGGACGCGCTGGGCTGGCCGCTGGAACACCGCCCCCGAGGGGTTTTGCGGTAACACGACGGTACGGACGTAGGTGAAGCCCGGCGGAGGTACTAGTGCTGGAGGCGCTCGTTGGTGGTCCACACGTCGACCCGCGGGTACTATGGTGAACCGAATGGTTAAGTTTCAGCCTCAGACGCTGGATCGCACGTTCTCAGCGCTGTCTGATCCGACACGCCGCGCCATCCTCGAGCGGCTCGGGCGCGGACCCGCCACGATCAGCGAGCTGGCACACCCCTTTGGCATCTCGCTGCCCGGCCTGATGAAGCACGTCCGCATCCTCGAGCGGGCGGACCTGGTGACCACCGCGAAGCACGGCCGGACCCGCCAGTGCCGGCTCGGCCCCGAGCGCCTGGAAGACGCAGCGGCGTGGATCGAACTGTACCGGGGCCGTTGGGAACGTCGGCTCGACCGGCTCGAGGGCTATCTGGAGAAGAGGAAGGGAGACCCGACGTGAGTTACGACCTGCACGTGGAGCGCTGGTTCGACGCTGCACCGGAGGAGGTGTTCAACGCCTACACCGACCCGGATGCCCAGCGGGAGTGGTACCAGGATCAGCCCGGCTGGATCGTCGAAGCCAAATGCGACCTGCGGGTGGGGGGCCGCTGGACGGTCGCCTTCGGGCCTCCAGGAGCCGAGCCGTATCGCGAGACGAACGTGTTCAGGCAAGTCGACCGGCCCCGCCGCCTCGTCTACACCTCGACGGTCACGATGCCCGATGGATCGAGCTTCGACACGGGCATGGAGGTCACCTTCCAGGAGCAGGACGGGAGAACCCGGATGACCATCGTGCACACCGGCTTCCCAAGCGCCGAGCTCCGAGACGACCACCAGAGCGGCTGGCCTGGCTTCCTCGACCGGCTGGAGCGCGTCGTGGACGCCAGGGTCGCGGGTTGAACGCCGTCACCACACCCCGGGCCGGCCGCCGGGAGTGGATCGGGCTGGCGGTGATCGCCCTGCCGTGCCTGCTGTACTCCATGGACCTGACGGTGCTGTTCCTGGCGGTGCCGCACCTCAGCGCCGACCTGCAACCCAGCGGCGCCCAGCTGCTGTGGATCACCGACATCTACGGGTTCATGCTGGCCGGGTTGCTGGTCACCATGGGCACCCTCGGCGACCGCATCGGCCGCCGCCGGCTGCTGCTGATCGGCGCCGCCGCCTTCGGCGCCGCCTCGATCCTGGCCGCGTTCTCGACCAGCGCCGAGCTGCTGATCGCCGCCCGCGCGCTGCTGGGGGTGGCCGGGGCGACCCTGGCGCCGTCCACCCTGTCGCTGCTTCGCAGCATGTTCCAGGATCCCAGGCAGCGCACCCTGGCGATCGCGGTGTGGATCACCAGCTTCTCGGCCGGCGCCGCGATCGGCCCGCTGGCGGGCGGGGTGCTGCTGGAGCGGTTCTGGTGGGGCTCGGTGTTCCTGCTGGCGGTGCCGGTGATGGCGCTGCTCCTGGTGGTGGGGCCGGTGCTGCTGCCGGAGTCCCGCGACCCCAATGCCGGCCGGCTGGACCTGGGCAGCGCCGGCATGTCGCTGGCCGCTGTCCTGCTGGTGATCTGGGGGCTCAAGCAGCTCGCCCAGGACGGTCTGGGCCTGCCGCCTGCGCTGTCGATCCTGGCCGGCCTTGGGGTCGGGGTTGCATTTGTGCGCCGACAGCAGACTCTGGCCGACCCGCTGCTGGACCTGCGGCTGTTCCGGTCCCCCGCCTTCAGCGCGGCCCTGGCCACCAACATCCTCGACTTCTTCGTGGCGTTCGCGGCCCTACTGTTCATCGCCCAGTACCTGCAGCTGGTGTTGGGGCTGTCACCGCTGCAGGCAGGCCTGTGGATGCTGCCCTCCTCCCTGGGGTTCATCGTCGGGTCCCTGCTGACCCCCCTGCTCGTGCGCCGGGCGCGCCCGGCCTTCGTGATGGCAGCCGGCATGGTCCTGGCGGCGATCGGCTTCGGGCTGCTCACCCAGCTCGACGGCACCGGGCTGGCGGTGCTGGTGATCGGGTCGGTGGTGTTCTCCCTGGGGTCAGCGCCAATGACCACCTTGGCGACCGACCTGATGGTCGGGACCGCCCCACCGGAACGAGCCGGGGCGGCGTCGGGAATCTCGGAGACCAGCTCGGAGCTCGGCGGTGCGCTGGGCATCGCGATCCTTGGCAGCATCGGCACCGCCGTGTACCGCGGTCAAATGACCGACGCGGTCCCAGCCGCTGTCCCAGGCGCGGCGGCGGCGGCCGCGCGCGACACCCTCGGTGGCGCCGTGGAGGCGGCCGGGCAGCTCCCCGACCAGCTCGGCACCGCGCTGCTGGACGCCGCCCGCGAGGCGTTCACCCAGGGGGTGCAGCTGAGCTTCGCGATCAGCGCCGCGGTGGCGATCGGCATCGCCATCCTGGTCGCCGCCCTGCTCCGGCACGTTGGAGCAGGCTCCGAGCCCGAGGAGCAACCAGCACCGAGCCAGGACGGATCATGCTGCGCCGGCAAGGTGGGCGTCGTGAAGATATCCGAGGCCGCACGTGCCAAGGCGCAAGAGGGGTCATGAAGACGCATGCGCTGTACCGAGTGGCATGAGGAGTCCACGATGGAGATCACCGAGCGGCCGTTCGGGCCGCACGCGGCCGCGATCCTCGCCACCGAGCACTGGAGCCTGCTGGCGACACGGTCGCTGATCTGGAACGAAGCCATGAGCCGGGCGACCGTCTTCCTGACCGTGCTGTCGGCCTCGATCGTCGCGCTGGCGCTGCTGGCCGACGCCACCGGCTTCGGGCCCCAGACCACTACCCTGGCGCTGGTGCTGCTGCCGGTGGTGCTGCTGCTGGGCATCGCCACCTACGTGCGCCTGGTGCAGATCAACACCGAGGAGTTCCAGCTGGTGCTGGCGATGAACCGGCTCCGGCGCGCCTACCTGACGATCGAGCCCGGCCTGGAGCCCTACTTCACCACCGGCCACCACGACGACGAACGGGGCCTGGTGACCACCTACATGCTGAATCGCCCCACCCAGGCGCGGCTGTGGCTGCATTTCCTGGTCAACACCCCGACCATCGTCGCCACCGTGGACGCGGCCCTCGCGGCCGCCATCGTCGTGCTCGTCCTGCAGGTCGTCGAGGCGCCGAGGGCCGCGCTGGTGGCCGGCGGGGTGGTGGCGTTCCTGGCGGTCTGGGGAACGCTGTTCCCCATGCAGCGGCACACCCTGCACCCGCTCCGCCACAAGACGCCGAAGTTCCCCACTCCGCAGGAGGTGGTGGAACTCGACCCCTACGGTCCAGAGGGGCGGCCTGGGTTGGATCATTCGGCGTAGGCGGTCTGTCCCGAGGGCTGGGCGGTGGAGATGGCCGGCCATGGGGTCCAGGCATCGACGCCGGGGTCACAGACCAGCGCGTAGGGCCGCCCGCTGAGGTTTGCGCAGGACCCACTGGGAGGACTTGAACCTCCGGCCTCATCCTTATCCAGGGCTCCGGCATTCGGTGAGTCTTCGACGTGTGGTTGCGCAGGACGGTCAAGCCCACCGAGTGGTGACCCGCCGTCGACGTCCGGGTGCGGCTGACGTCCGGCGTCGTGTGGTCGGTCTGGGCATGCGCGACAGCGAGCTGGAGCGCGCGGTCAGCGGCCGAGGACGATGAGCCGGAGCAGCCTGCCACGACGCTTCTGATGCCACGCTTCGCGCTCGTTGATCTGGGGAAAGGCCTCGCCGGGGACGGGGACACCGAGGAACTCGCACAGCGGTGGCCAGCCGTCGGCGACGTCGAAGACCAGCAGCCGGTCGGCCGGGATCGTGGCCCGCACCTCGGCGAGGTGCCGTTCGAAGACCTCGATCGCATGCTTGCGGTCATCGATGCGGCCGCCGAACACCCGGTCCACCATGGTGGCCCGCGCCATCCGGGGATAGAGGGCGAAGTCCGGAGTACGGTGGGCGACCAGCCACCGGATGATCCGGCGGCGTAGCGGCAGCGGCCGTGCTTCAGCCAGCGCGCGGGCGAAGATGGTCGCGCTGACGCTGTCGTACCACCGGTCCGGGTCTCGGACGGTGAGGATGACCTTGGCGCCGGGGTAGTGCTCGGCCAGTTCCCGCCAGTACGCGGCGGCCGGCCAGTCCAGCGCACTCTGGAAGCCGGCGAACACCTCATCCCAGCCGAGGCCGCGGCCATGCGAGATCTCCAGCCACTGACGGACCCGGTACGGATCCCGGATGACGGTGGACATGTGGTAGCACGGGCCGTATCCCAGCATCTCCAGCGCCGCCTTCAGCGAGGCCGTGCCGGTCCGGCCGAAACCCGCACCGATCACCTTCACATGCGCTCCAGCCGGTAGGACAATCAGGCTCTACGAGGACAATATGCCCGGAGCCGTTCCATGCGCGATCCCATCGAGCCGCTGTTCCCGCAATCTCTCCTGGACGCGCTCCGGCAGTCACCCGGCAGTCCAGCATTCGAGCAGGGCGACCGCAGCGTCTCGCGCGGCGAGCTGCTGGACCTCATCGGCCGGCTGGCGGGCGCCATGCGCCGCGCCGGGCTCGGCCCCGGGCGGGGCATCGCCGTCCACCTCGCCGTCTCGCCGGAGGCGTTCGCCGCGCACATCGCCGCCCATGTGCTGGGCTGCCGCGTCGTCGCGGTCCGGCCGCGGTACGCCGCGGGTCAGCTCGCGCACGTGCTCGGGATGGACGTCGACTACGTGCTCGTCGACGCGACGACGGTGGAGACGTCGACGGCAGCGTTGCTGACCGCGCCGGAACCGGCTCCGCTGCTGTCGCTGGGGCCGTGCCCGAGCGCGATCGATCTGCTGGCGCAGCCCGGTGACGGCGGGGATCTTCGGGTCACGGCCCGCCCGGACGACGTGGCCGCGCTCGTCTTCACCAGCGGCAGCACCGGACGGCCCAAGGGCTGCGCGATCACCTACCGTGCGCTCAGCTCGCACTGGACCTGGCAGCCCCGCGCGTGGTCCCCCGCAGCGGCGGAGTTCGCCATGGCCTTCGAGCGATACCTGCTGTTCGGCACGCTGGCCAGCATGGTGGTGCTGGAGTTCCTGGCGCCATGCCTGCTGGGCGGCGGGACCGCCGTGATCCCCGACGACGATGGGCGGCCGCTGTTCCCGTACGCGATAGAGCGCTACCGGATCACCGGCTCCATCATCACGGTACCCCGGCTCTCCCAGATGCTCGACGTGCTCCGCCGGCAGCAGGTCGACGTCGGCAGCCTGCGTGCGCTCATGGTGTCAGGCTCGCCGACCAGCCCAAGCCGGCTGGCGGCGGCGGTGGAGCGGCTCGGCCCGGTGGTCTACCAGGGGTACGGGCAGACCGAGGCCGGGAACATCGCGATGCTCACTCCCACCGACATCGCCGCCGGCCCGGACCGCGTGCTGGGCTCCGTCGGCCGCCCCCACCCGCAGGTCGAGGTCAGCGTGCGGGACGAGGCGGAGCGGGAGGTCGACAGGGGCCGCACCGGCGAGATCTACGTGCGCGCGCCGTACCAGATGACGCGCTACTGGGGGCAGGAAGAGGAGACCCAGGACACGCTCCGGGACGGCTGGTTGCGCACTCGCGATCTCGGCTACCAGGACGCGGACGGCTTCCTGTACCTCGTCGGCCGGACCCGGGACGTGATCATGGTGAATGCGATGGTGGTCTACGCGGGCCCGATCGAGCAGGTGCTCATGGGGCATCCCGACGTGGCCGAGGCGTACGTGGCCGGTGCCCCGGACGAGCGGAGCGGCGAGGCCGTGCACGCGTTCGTCGTCCTGGATGGCCGCCGTACGCCCGACCTCGACGCGCTGACCGCACTGGTCCGGACCGAGCTCGGTGAGGACAGCGTCCCCCGGACGATCACCGTCGTGCCCGGCGTCCCGATGGCGGCCACCGGCAAGCCGGACAAGCGCGCACTGCTCGCCATGCACGGCATGCCGCCCCACACTTCGCCGCTATCAGCTCTCGGGTGAGACCCGCAAAGCCGCCGACGATCCCGTAGCCGGTGCCGGGACCACCCTCGGCGGCGGCCACATCGACAGTGGTTACCGTGTCGTGGTTGGCCACCGGACCACATCCCCTTCGTCGTGACCGACGTGATAGTCGAAGATCGGCCCGGCCATCGCATCCTGTACACCTCGAGCCCGCAACTGGCCGAGTTCCTCAGTGCTGTCTACGGCTTCCACGACGTCCAGGTCGCCACCTGCAGTATTCGGCGCTCGGGCCGTGCTGGACAGTTCAGGTAGGCTCAATGCAGCGGCCCGCCCCGGCCGATCTCGATCAGCGCTTCCCCTCTCCGTCCGTCGGGCGCGACGTTCCGGCCTGTTCCTCGGCCAGGGCGAGGAGGCCATCGAAGCCGCGCCGCATGTATTTGGCGCTCACCCGGAACACGATCCGGCTGACGCCGGGGGTGCGCAGGATCCAGGGCGCGCCCTCTAGGCGGGTGAGGTCTTCGGTGTAGGTCACCTGGCAGCCGCCCGCCTGCGGAGCGATCATGTAGCGGTGGACGGCCGTGGCCAGCCACGGCCGGCGGCCGGGCTTCCCGTGCCGCTGCCCGTCGGTGACGAACTCGAACGCCTCAGGCCGCGTGGCCTCGGTGACCACCGACCGGTCCGACCACCGGGCGACCTTGCCGTCTGACCCGGTGGTGAAGAACTCGACCCCGACGCCGGCCGGTCCTGGTGGAGCCGCCAGCGTGAGCAGCCGCGTGGTCTCCAGCTGCCGCTGGCCGGCCCACTCCAGGTGGCTCTGGAGATCGGCCAGCAGGTCGTAGACGACCTCGGTCGGAGCTCGGCAGGACCCCTGGAATCGAAGGACCGGGTTCCGCCACGCCGTCCGGCGTCCGTCCCGCTCGACATGCGTCTTGGCCATGTACCTCGCCTCCTCTGGTGGCAACCGAGCGCAGCGTGGCAGGAGAGGGTGGAACAAGGATCGGGAGAACGACTGATTCCAGGCCGAACCCGAGCGTTACCGCCCCGCCGCGTCGGCCGGGAGGTGCCGATGGGCGAAGGCGGCAGCCTCGGCTCGGTTGCGGAGCTGGAGCTTGGCGAACAGGTTGCCGACGTGGGTGGCCACAGTCTTGGTGCTGATGAACAGGCGGGCCGCGATCTCGGCGTTGGTCAGGCCCTCTCCGAGGAGGCGAAGGACCTCGATCTCCCGCTTGCTGAGCTGGCCCACGAGCTTGGGGCCGGTTCGCCCCGCCACCCCCAGGGAACGCAGAAACGCCGCGGCCCGGTCTGCATCGTACGTTGCATCCAGGTCCTCGAAGCTGCGGAGAGCCTGGCGGGCCTCCTCGACAGCCGTGTCCGGGTCGGTCCCGGCCAGGGTCCGGGCCAGCGCGAGGTGAACCCGACCCGCGGCGTGCGGCATCCGGAGCCGCACGAACAGTCCCAGACCGCGGTCCAGGTGCTCGCGGGCCGATGCATCATCGGTCGCGGCCCGAACCGATCCGAGTGCCAGCTCCGCCTCCGCTTCGGCTCGCGTTTGGCCGGACCGGGCGGCGATGGCGGCCAGCGACTCGGCCGTCTCGGCTGCGCCCCCCACATCCGGCTGGGCCAGCTGCACCTCGACCAGCTGCGCGAGGAGCGGGACGGCGACCAGGTTGTCCCGGCCGATCTGGTTCAAGCGGCGGTGCAAACGGGCCGCTGCCAGGGCGGTCTGGCCACGAGCCAGGTGCAGGGCGACCATGGCCTGGACGGCCTCGGGGAGGTCCTCGTAGCCGCGAAGCAGCTGCTCGGCCTCCTCGAATCTGCCATGGGCGACCCGGAACGAAGCCAGCCGGGTGGCCGGATGAAC
>DATHIG010000411.1:0-2346 GCA_035490035.1 Actinomycetes bacterium | reverse complement strand
CGTGCCCGGGCGAGCGCGATCATGAGCCAGGTGGGCGGCATCGGCAGCGGGTGAAGCGCCAACCCGGAGCAGGGCCCAAGCGAGGGCACCCAGCTGGCCGGTCGCCTGGGATCCGCCAGGCCACCACCAACGCACCGGGGGTAGGCTACCGGCACCAGCAACGCAGGCGGGACCGGACCGCCGACCCGGGGGATGTCTGTGTCCTCGATCCATTCCGGCCGCTGGCGCATCGGGTTCGAGGCATCGGGCGCGGGCGAGCCTGTCATCCTCATCCATAGCTCGGTCAGCGGCAGACAGCAGTGGCGTTCCCTGACCGGGGAGCTGGCGTCCCGCTTCCAGGTCGTGGCCGTCGACCTGTTCGGGTACGGGGAGAGCTCGACTTGGCCGCCCACGCGACGGCAGACCCTGGCGGATCAGGCCGAGCTGGTGCTCGGGCTCCTCCAGCACGTCGGCCATCCCCTGGCCCTGGTGGGCCACTCCTTCGGCGCCGCGGTCGCGATGAAGGCCGCCCTGCGCCTGGGGCCAGACCTTGCCGGGCTGGTGCTGCTTGACCCCAACCCGTTCTACCTGCTTGCCATGTATGGCCGGGACGCGGCCTACGCCGAGGCGGCGGCGCTGCGGGACCACGTCAAGCGCTACGGAGCCGCCGGTCGCTGGGACCTCGTCGCCGAACGCTTCGCCGACTACTGGAACGGCGCCGGGACGTGGGCGGCCATGCCCGAGCGCCGCCGCACCGCGTTCCTGGCGGCGATCCCACCCAACGTTCACGAGTGGGATGCGGTCATGAACGAGACAACACCACTCGAGGTGTGGCGCGGGATTGGCGCCCAGACGGTGCTGGTCCGGGCGGCGCAGACGCGCCGTCCCATCCGCGAGCTCAGTGAGCTGCTGCTCGACGCGACCTCTGGCTGGCGGCTGGTTGAGATCCTAGGGGCTGGTCATATGGCGCCGATGACCCGACCGGATCTGGTCAACCCGATCGTCGCGGACTTCCTTGAGGGCCTTCGACCTCGGCGCACGGGTGACCAGGACGCTCGTTGAGGGACCGCCATCGCCGGGCTGGTGCAGAACGCCAGCGCCAGTCGCCGCTGGCGTTCTGCAAGCAGGTCGCCACGGCCTATCCGCGGCGCCAGCTGCGCATCGTGCTCGACAACTACGGCACCCACAAGCATCCCCGGGTCCGTGCCTGGCTGGAACGCAACCCCAGGATCCACCTGCACTTCACCCCGACCTCGGCGAGCTGGATGAGCCTGGTCGAGATCTTCTTTGGGATCATCACCCCGCAAGGCGATCCGCCGGGGCACCTTCACCAGCGTCACCGACCTGGTCCCGGCGATCCGGATCTTCATCGACGCCTGGAACCAGCACTGCCAGCCATTCCAGTGGACCAGACACCAGAGCAGATCCTCGCCAAGGCCATGCGTTGAACCACTTCGCTAACCCGACGCTAGGAAGCGAAGCAGGGCGGTGGTGAGGACGGCCGCGGCGAGGACGACCAGCATGGGCGCCCGGAGCAGCAGGGCGATCCCGGCCGCCGCGACGCCGGCCAGGCGGGCGTCGAGCACCAGCTGCTGCCCGGTGGTGACAGCGCCCACCAGCACCAGCGCCGTGAGCAGGGCGGGTGCCAGCAGGGTGATGACCCTGGTGGCCCGCGGGCCGAGCTGGCGGTCGCCGAGCAGCAGCGGGCCGCCAGCCTTGAGGACGGCGCTGGCCACGGCTACCAGGGCGATGGTGAGCCAGATGGCGCTCATGCGCGACCCCGCAGGCCGAGCAGCGCGGCCAGACAGGCGGCGACCACGGGGATGCCAGGAGGAGCGAGGGGCACCAGGCTCAGCGCGATGAGCCCGCCGATAACAGCGACGGTGATCGACCGGCGGTCCCGGAACTCTTCGGCGAGCAGGATCAGGAAAAAGGTGGGAAAGACTACGTCGAGGCCGAGGGCCTCGGGGTCGCCGAGCTGCCCGCCGGCGACAGCGCCGACCGCGGTCCCGCCGATCCAGGCAACGAGCTGGGGCACGGTGGCGCCGATGAGGAACTTGCGCTCGAAGGAGCCGTCGCCCCGGTTGGCAAGCGCCCAGGAGGCGTCGACCATGCCCTGCGCCTCGAGCGCCCGGCGCAGCCGTCCCCCGGCCAGCGAGGGAGCAAGCGCCAGCCCCATCGGCAGGAACCGGGCGTTGACGAACACCGCGGCCAGGGTCGCGGTGCCGACTCCGCCACCGGCACCTAGGATCGAGGCGGCGGCGAACTGCGCCGATCCCGAGAACACCACGGTGGAGCAGACGACGGGCGCGACCACGCCCCAGCCGAGCTGGCGGGCCAGGACCCCGAACGACACGCCGAGCACGA
>DATHIG010000410.1:0-3233 GCA_035490035.1 Actinomycetes bacterium | reverse complement strand
CATAGACCCGCCGAAGCTGCACGATCTGCGAAGGCTCCTCGAACGCTGCTCTTCGCCCATAATGGCTGGGCTTGACGAGCCGGCACTCGAGGACCTGAGCCGGTAGTTCGTCGCCGGTCGCTACCCGGCCGACGTGGATGAGGGGACCGCCGGCGACGTCGAGGTCTGCCTGGACATGGCAACCCGGATCCTCGAGCGTGCCGCCGAAGCGGCGACCACGCTCGTCGGCGGCGATCCGGATGAGCAGGCAGCGCAGCCGTAGAAGCATTGATACATGGTTTTGAAGATGACGTCCGGTGGACGGTGACCGAGAACGGCCGCACGCTCGTATTCGACACCCACGAGTTCGAATCCGAGTAGGGGGTCAGCGCGACGGCGGTCGATACAATGCGCTCGCTTCCTCTGTCCTCCCGCCCCAAGGAGCCGCCGTGCCCGCCGCTCTCGACCAGGTGTTCAAGGCCTACGACGTCCGGGGGGTCTATCCCGACCAGCTGGACGAGGAGCTGGCCGAGCGGGTCGGGCGGGCGTTCGTGGCCCTCACCGGGGCCAAGACCCTGGCCATCGGGCAGGACATGCGGCCGTCGTCCAAGCCGATGGCCGACGCGCTGGCCGCCGGGGCGATGGCCCAAGGGGCCGACGTGCTCCGGGTCGGGCTGTGCTCGACCGACATGCTCTACTACGTCTCCGGCGCCCTGGACGTCGCCGGGGTGATGCTGACCGCCTCCCACAACCCGGCCCGCTACAACGGGCTCAAGCTGTGCCGGCCAGGTGCGCTGCCGGTGGGGGAGGAGTCGGGCCTGGCCGACATCAAGCGGATGGTGGCCGCGGGCGAGCCGGCCGCCGACGCCGGCCACCGCGGGCGCGAACGGCAGGCCGACGACCTGCTCGACCGCTACGCCGCCCACGTCAGGAGCTTCGTCGACCCGGGGACCCTGCGGCCGCTCAAGGTGGTCGCCGACGCCGGCAACGGCATGGCCGGCCACGTGGTCCCGGCCGCCTTCCAGGGCCTGCCGTTCGAGCTGGTGTCGATGTACTTCGAGCTGGACGGCAGCTTCCCCAACCACCCGGCCGACCCGCTCAACCCCGAGAATCTCCGAGCGCTGCAGGCCCGGGTGGTGGCCGAGGGCGCCGACGTCGGGCTGGCCTTCGACGGCGACGCCGACCGGGTGTTCCTGGTCGACGAGCAGGGCGCGACCGTGCCGTCGAGCCTGGTCGGCGCGCTGGTGGCCAGGCTGATGTGCGAGCGGGAGCCGGGCGCGACCGTCCTGTACAACCTGATCTGCTCGCGGGTGGTGCCCGAGACGATCCGCGAGGCCGGCGGCGTCCCGGTCCGCACCCGCGTCGGCCACTCCTTCATCAAGGGCGTCATGGCCGAGACCGGGGCCATCTTCGGCTGCGAGCACTCCGGCCACTACTACTTTCGCGACAACTACCGGGCCGACTCCGGCCTGATCGCCGCCCTTGTCGCCCTCGAGGCGCTGTCCCGGGCCGGCCGGCCGCTGTCGCAGGTGCTCGCCCCCTACCGCCGCTACGCGGCCTCGGGGGAGATCAACCGCCGGGTCGACGGCGACCCGAACCAGGTCATCCTGGCCGTGGCCAGGCGCTACCCGCCGGAGGCGGCCGACTTCATGGACGGGCTCACCGTCGAGGCCGGCGATTGGTGGTTCAATCTGCGACCGAGCAACACCGAACCGCTGCTCCGGCTCAACGTCGAGGCCGCCTCCGAGGCCGAGATGGCCAGGGTGCGGGACGAGGTGCTGGAGCTGGTCGGCGGGGAGCCGGCCTGAACGGCCCGAGGGAGAGGAACCCACACGATGGCCCTTGACGCGCAGCTGCTCGACATCCTGGCCTGCCCCAACTGTCGCGGAGCGGTCGACTACAAGGAATCCGAGCAGGTCATCGAGTGCCGGGAGTGCCACTACCGGTACCCGGTCCGCGACGACATCCCGGTGATGCTGATCGAGGAGGCCGAGAAGCCGGGGACGGCGCAGGGGTGAGCCAGGAGGCGCCCGACCCTCGCCGCCCCTCCCGATCCACCGGGCCACCCCCTCGGGAGGGCTCCCCGACCGACCGGGAGACCCTAGGTGGGTCCCCCGGACCCCAAGAGTCAGACCCGTCCGCCCTGGACGACCCGGCCGAGCTGGCCCGGCGCGACCCTGGCGGCATGATCGGGGAGGTGGCCGGGGCCGGCGACCAGGCCAGGGCGGCCCGGCGCGCCGCCGAGGCGGTCCCGCTGGCCGGACCGGCGCCCGCGGTGGTGGTCGTCGCCGGCATGGGCGGCTCGGGAATCGCCGGCGACGTGCTGGTCGCGTCGGCCTTCGGCTCCTCGGCCGTGCCGGTGCTGGCGGTCAAGGGCGACCGGCTGCCCGCGTTCGTGGGGCCGGGCACGCTGCTGATCGCCGTCTCCTACTCCGGCAACACCGCCGAGACCTTGTCCGCGGTCGAGCAGGGGCTGGCCGCCGGGGCCCGGCTGGTCGCGGTCGCCTCCGGTGGCGCCCTGGCCGAGCTGGCCCGGGGACGCGGCGCCCCGCTGGTCCTCATCGAGGGCGGGCGTATGCCGAGAGCCGCCCTGTGGTCGCTGGTGGTCCCGGTCTGCTCGGCCGCCGAGGCGGCCGGTGTGCTGCCGCCGCTGGGCGGCCAGGTCCTGGCCGCCGCCGACGCCCTCGACGAGGCGGCGGCGGCGCTCGGGCCGGCGGTGGCGACGGCCGCCAACCCGGCCAAGCAGGCCGCCGCTCGGTTGCTGGACCGGCTCCCGGTGGTCTGGGGCAGCGGCCAGCTGGGCGCGGTCGCGGCCACCCGCTTCCGCACCCAGTGCAACGAGAACGCCAAGGTCTCGGTGGTCTCCGGCGCCCTGCCGGAGTCCAACCACAACGACGTCATGGGCCTCGAGGGCGGGCTCGGGCCCGGCCGCGAGCTGGTCCTGCTCCGCGACCAGGCCGGCGAGCACGAACGCGACGGCCGGCGGGTCCGGGCCGCCTGCCAGGCGATCGGCGTCGACGACCCGGTGCTGCGGCTGGCCGGCGACGGCCCCGGCCTGGCCCGGCTGGCCCGGCTGACCGCCTTCGCCGACTTCACCTCCACCTACCTGGGCATCGCCAGGGGCGTCGACCCAACCCCCATCCGCACCCTCGACCAGGTCAAGGCCGCCATGTCCGCCGAAGCTGGCACATCCCGGTGAGCGGCCCGGAGGTGCCGGAGGCGGTGCGGGAGGCCGCCTCGGTGCTGGCGCCGAG
>DATHIG010000409.1:0-6103 GCA_035490035.1 Actinomycetes bacterium | reverse complement strand
GTGGGCCCGTTGCTCACCCCGCCGGGCGACCGGGCCCGGAGATGGGGGCAGGCCACCATCGACGAGCTGACCGCCAGGCCGGGCATCCCCGGCGTGCGGGTCACCCGCGGGCTGCTGGCCGCCCGGCCGGCCGGCATGGTGCCGCCGTTCGCCGAGGAGATCCCCGGGTTCCGGCTGTGCGCGCCCGACCAGCTGCCGACCGGGTTCGGCACCGGCTTCTGGGTCGAGCTGCCGCTGGTCGACACCCCGCCCTACCTCGACCACCTGGTCGAACGGCTGCACGCCAGCGGCGGCGAGCTCCAGATCGGGACGGTGGCCTCGCTGGCCGACGCGGCCCGCCTGGCCCATCGGGTGGCCAACTGCTCAGGGCTGGGCGCCCGCGAGCTGGTGCCCGACCCCGCCGTCCAGCCGGTCAGGGGGCCCAAGGTGGTGGTGGAGAACCCAGGCCTTGACACGTTCTTCATGGAGGCGCCGCTCGGGCCGGCCTGGACCGCCTACCTGCCCCACGGCGACCACGTCGTGCTCGGCGGGCGGGCGGTGGCCGGCGACGGCAACCTCGAACCGGACCCGGACGAGGCGGCCGATATCCTGCGTGCCTGCGCCGAGGTCGAGCCCCGGCTTGCCGGCGCCCGGATCCTGGAGCACCGGGTCGGCCTGCGCCCCGGCCGGCCGGCGGTCCGGCTGGAGGCCGAGACGGTCGAAGGCGCCGTGGTGGTGCACAACTACGGCCACGGCGGCGAGGGCGTGATGCTCTCCTGGGGGTGCGCCGCCGAGGCGGTCGACCTGCTCACCGCGTAGCCGGGCCGCCGTCGCCCTCGAACAGCAGGCTCGCGAGGTGCTCGGCGATGGCCATGGAGGAGGTGGCCGCCGGCGAGGGGGCGTTGCGGATGGCCACCACCCGGCCTTGGCGGCTGACCCGGAAGTCGTCGACCAGGGTGCCGTCGCGGGCGACCGCCTGGGCCCTGACCCCGCTGCGGGCCCGCAGCAGGTCGGCGGGACGCAGCTCGGGCACGTAGCGGCGGGCGGCGTCGCAGAACGCCCGCCGGCTGAGCGACCCGACCAGCTCGCGGACCCCGGTGCGCCAGTGGCGGGCGGCCATCCGCCGGAACCCCGGCCAGGCCAGCGTCTCCCCCAGGTCGCCAAGGCGCAGGTCGGTCCAGCGGTAGCCCTCCCTGGCCAGGGCGAGCACCGCGTTGGGGCCGACCAGCACGCCGCCGTCGACCCGCCGGGTCAGGTGAACCCCGAGGAACGGGTAGCGCGGGTCGGGCACCGGGTAGACGAGCCCGCGGACCAGGCCGCGCCGGTCGGGCCGCAGCTCGTAGTACTCACCGCGGAACGGCACCACCCGCGGGTCGTCCTCGTGGCCGGCCAGGCGGGCCAGCCGGTCGGTGTGCAGGCCGCCGCAGATGACCAGCTGGTCGAATGTCCAGCGGTCGCCGTCGGCCTCCACCGCGACCCCGCCGGCGTCCTGGGTGATGCGCCGGACCGGGACGCCGGTGCGGATGTCGGCCCCGAGCCCGGCGGCGTCGGCGGCCAGCCGCCGGGCGACGGCGCGGAAGTCGACCACCGCGGTGTGCGGCGAGTGCAGGGCGGCAACCCCCTGGACGTGCGGTTCCAGCTCGCGCAGCTGCTGGCGGCCGACCATCCGCACCCCCGGCACCCCGTTGGCCAGCGCCCGCTGGTGGATCGCCCCCAGCCGGCCCAGCTCGCCGTCGTCGAGCGCCACCACCACCTTGCCGCACTCGTCGTAGGCGATGCCGTGGCCGGCGCAGAAGTCGCGCAGCAGCTGCACCCCCCGGCGGCACAGCCGCGCCTTGAGCGAGCCGGGAACGTAGTAGAGGCCGGCGTGCACCACCCCGCTGTTGCGGCCGGTCTGGTGCAGGGCCAGCGCCTGCTCCTTCTCCAGCACGGTCACGGCAACGTCCAGCCCGAGGCCGGCGAGACGGTGGGCGAGGGCGACCCCGACGATGCCGCCCCCCACGATCCCGACCCGCCGGGTTCCCATGCCAGGCAGTCTAGCGCCACCGCTCACCGGTAGCGCCGGCGCCGGAACAGGTCGGCGGAGGCCGACACCACCCGGTCGAGGAACAGCAGCCCCGCCAGGTGGTCGAGCTCGTGGAGCAGCGCCCTGGCCTCGATGGCGTCGGCCTCGACCAGTCGCGTCGCCCCCTCCGGGGTCGTCCCCCTGACCGTCACGGTCGCCGCTCGGGCCACGTTGCCGGTCAGGTCGGGCACGCTCATGCAGCCTTCCCGGGCCACCGCCGGCGCCGAGGCGGCCAGCACCTCCGGGTCGAACAGGACCACCAGCCCGGCGCAGGAGCTGGCCCTTGGATGCCCGGTGACGTCCAGGCAGAACGCCCGCAGGCCGACCCCGATCTGGGGGGCGGCCAGCCCGACGCAGTGGTCGTAGGCGCGCATGGTGTCGACCAGGTCGCCGGCCAGGGCGGCGGCCGCCTCGCCGATGCTGCCGACCGGACTGGCGACGGCCTTGAGGGCCGGCGCCGGCAGGCGAATGACGGGCTGGACGGCCACTAGAGGTAGTCGGCCTCGTCCGGCTGGAGGCTCACCTCGACCCCGAGCTCGCCGGCGACCGTTCGCAGGTCGGCCTCGACCTGGGCGGCGCGGCCGGCGGGGACCTCGAGCTCGAACTGCATCGCGTACACCGGGTCGGGCTCGCCGATGACCCGGGTCTGGAGGTCGACGATGTTGACGTCGCGGGCGGCCAGCGCCTCCGACACGCGCGCGACCAGGCCGGGACGGTCGGCGCCGTACACCGCCGCCGTGTAGCGCGCTCCCCCGCCGGCGGCGCTGGTGATCTCGTCGGTCACCGCCCGCACGCTGAGCTGGAGGTCCAGCCGGTCGGCGACCGGGCCGAGCCCGGCCTCCAGCTCGCCGGCCCCGGTGCCGCCGGGGCCGGACACCACCAGCATCATGGCGAAGTGGCCGCGCAGGATGGTCATCGAGGTGTCTTCGAGGTTGCAGCCGGCACCGGCCAGGACACCGGTGACCGCGGCCACGATGCCCGGGCGGTCGCGGCCGAACACCGAGACGGCGAAGCGGACCACAACCGCGGGGGCCGCTGCCCCCGGCATCCCCCCCGAACCCGGTTCCACTACCGGGTCCCGGTGACCACGGCCAGGGTCTGCTCGGCGATCTCCAGCTCCTCGTTGGTGGGCACGACCAGCACGGCCACGGCGCTGCCGTCGGCCGAGACGGTCCGGGGCCTGCTCGACCGGGCCCGGTTGCGCTTTGGGTTCAGGCTGATCCCGATACCCTCCAGGCCCTGGCAGACGCCGGCCCGGACGCCGTCGCTGTTCTCCCCGATGCCGGCGGTGAACACCAGCGCGTCCAGCCGCCCGAGGGCGGCGGCGTAGGCGCCGACGTACTTGCGGATGCGGTAGCAGTAGACGTCCAGGGCCTCGACGGCCGCCTGGTCCCCGGCGCCGGCCCGCCGCTCGACCTCGCGCATGTCGTTGGCGCCGGCCAGGCCGAGCATGCCGCTGCGCTTGTTGAGCAGGTCGTCGAGGTCGTCGACCGACAGCCCGGCCTCGCGGTGCAGGTAGAACACGATCGCCGGGTCCAGGTCGCCGCTGCGGGTGCCCATGACCAGCCCCTCCAGCGGGGTCAGGCCCATGGAGGTGTCGATGCAGTGGCCGCCGGCGACCGCGGCGGCGCTGGCCCCGTTGCCGAGATGCAGCGTGACCAGGTTCAGCTCGCCCTCCGGCCGGCCCAGGTGCTCGGCCGCCTTGCGGGACACGTAGGCGTGGGAGGTGCCGTGGAAGCCGTAGCGGCGGATGCGGAGCCGGTCGCCCAGCTCGGCGGGCAGGGCGTAGCGGTAGGCGCGCGGCGGCATGGTCTGGTGGAACGCGGTGTCGAACACGGCCACCTGCGGGGTCTGCGGGAACGACGCCATGGCGATCCGGATGCCGAGCAGGTTGCTGGGGTTGTGCAGCGGGGCCAGCGGGACCTGCTCGGCGATGGCCTTGACGGCCTGGTCGTCGACCAGGGTCGGGGCGGTGAGGCGGTCCCCCCCGTGGACCACCCGGTGGCCGATGCCCGCCAGCTCCCCGATCGGCCGGCCGGCGGCCTCGAAGGCCTGGAAGACGCGGTCGAACCCCTCCGAGTGGTCGGCCACCCGGTCCTCCACCACCAGCGGTTCGGCCTCATCTGCCTTGTGGGTCAGTTTCGAGCCGGCCTCCCCGATCCGTTCCAGCAGCCCCGAGGCGAGCACCACCCGCCCGTCCATCTCGAAGAGCTGGTATTTGATCGACGAGGAGCCGGTGTTGACCACCAGGACCCTAGGCATCCGGGGGCCGATCCACCGGGGTCCCTTGGGCCTGGATGGCGGTGATGGCGACGGTGTTGACGATGTCGGCGACCGTCGCCCCCCGCGACAGGTCGTTGACCGGCTTGCGCAGCCCCTGCAGCACCGGCCCCACGGCGACCGCGTCGGCCGACCGCTGCACCGCCTTGTAGGTGTTGTTGCCGGTGTTCAGGTCGGGAAAGATGAAGACCGTTGCCCGGCCGGCGACCTTGCTGTCGGGCAGCTTGGAGCGGGCGGTCTCCGGGTCGATGGCCGCGTCGTACTGGATCGGGCCCTCGATCAGGAGGTCGGGCCGGCGGTCCCTGGCGATCGCGGTCGCCTGGCGGACCTTCTCGACGTCGCTGCCCGACCCCGACTCGCCGGTCGAGTAGGACAGCATCGCCACCCGCGGCTCGATCCCGAACTGCGCCGCCGTGCCCGCCGAGGCCACGGCGATGTCGGCCAGCTGCTCGGCGTTGGGGTTGGGCACCACCGCGCAGTCGCCGTAGACCAGCACCCGGTCGGCCAGCAGCATGAGGAACACGCTGGACACGATCGAGGTGCCGGGGACGGTGCGGATGAACTCGAACGCCGGCCGGATGGTGTGGGCGGTGGTGTGGGCGGCGCCCGAGACCATCCCGTCGGCCAGCCCCTTGTGGACCATCATGGTGCCGAAATAGGAGACGTCGGCCATCAGGTCCTCGGCCAGCTGGTGCGCCACCCCCTTGTGCCGGCGCAGCTGGTAGTAGGTCTCGGCGAAGTCCTTGGCCCACTCCGACCGCTGCGGGTCCACGATCTGGAGATCGGCCAGCTCCAGACCGAGGGTGGCGGCCCGGTTCCTGATCGCGTCCTGGTCGCCGAGCACGGTGAGGTCGGCCATCCCCCGCAGCAGCACCTGCTCGGCGGCCTGCAGGACCCGGTCGTCGCCGCCTTCCGGGAGCACGATGTGCCTGCGGTCGGCCCGGGCCCGCTCGATCAGGCGCTGCTCGAACATCAGCGGTGTCACCCGCTCGGTGCGGGTGACCTCGATCCGCCCGAGCAGGGCCTGCCGGTCCACATGCTCCCCGAACACCCCGAGGGCGGCGGCGATCTTGCGCTCGCTTTCGGGTGTGAGCACCCCGCGCACCCCGGAGACGGTCGCGGCCGTCCGGTAGGTGTCGGTGGCGACCGCCAGGACCGGCACCTCGGACCCGCCGAGCCCGTCGATCAGCTTGAGCACCGACGGCTCGGGCACCAGCCCGCCGGTCAGCACCAGGCCGGCAATGTTGGGGTAGGTGCCGGAGAACCGGGAGGCCAGGCTGCCGACGATCAGGTCGGCGCGGTCGCCGGGGGTGATGATCATGTCGCCGTCGCGGATGTGCTCCAGGAAATGGGGCAGGTTCATCGCCCCCACGATCACGTTGCCGACCTCGCGCCTGGCGCTCGGCTCCTGCGCGCCCCTGACCGGCCGCAGGAACTCGGCCCCCAGCGCCTGCGCCACCTCGGCGACGGTGGGGGCGGCAAGGTCCGGCACCTCGGGCAGGACGTAGGCCGGCTCCTCGCCGACCACCTCGTGCACCCGACCCCGCAGCTCCTCCATCACCGCCGGGTCGACCCGGTTGCAGATGGTGGCCAGGATGGTGCAGCCGCGCCCGGTCAGTGAGCCGTGGGCCAGCTGGACGACCTCCAGCACCCGCTCGGTCGACCGGTCGCTGCCCCGCACCACCAGCAGCACCGGGCAGCCCAGGTGGTTGGCCAGGTCGGCGTTGAAGTCGAACTCCAGCGCCCTTGACGCCTCGGTGAAGTCGCTGCCCTCGACCA
>DATHIG010000408.1:0-2681 GCA_035490035.1 Actinomycetes bacterium | reverse complement strand
TCGGCGAGGTGGTCGACCTTGGGGACCCACTCGGCGAGCTCCTTCTCCTCGTAGAGGTAACGGAAGCGTTCGGAGACGGTCTTCTTCTCCCAGGCTTTGGGGTCGCGGCCGTGGAAGCGGACCACCGAGAGGTCGGGGGATGGGGCCTCGGCGATGGGGGGGATCGAGGAGCGGAAGCCCTGAGGCATGTCGACGCAGACCAGGGGGAGGTTGAGGTCGCCGAGCAGTTCGAGCGTGCGTTTCCGGTCGGAGTCGGTGGCCAGCCAGCTGGCGTTGCGGAACTCGACGCAGACCTGGTAGCCGGGGAGGCGGTCGCGGACCGCTTGCAGCTCCTCACGGCTGGATCTGCGGGCGGTGAACCACTCCGGGTACTGGAGCAGGACGGCGCCGAGCTTGCCGGCGGAGTCGAGGGGGAGCAGGGCGTCGCGGAAGCGGCGCCAGACCTCGGCCTGGCCGTCGGCCGACAGGTGGGAGGCGTAGAGCCGCTGCTTGTCGCGGTGCTCGGGGGCGACCTCGTCCAGCAGGTCCTCGGGCAGGGCCTTGCGGAGCGTGGGGTGACCGGTGAGCAGGCTGAACGCCTTGATGTTGAAGACGAAGTCGGGCGGGGTGCGGTCCACCCAGAGGCCGGCCTGCTCCTCGCGGGGCAGGTAGTAGTAGGTGGCGTCGACCTCGACGATCGGGAACTGGGTGGCGTAGAAGCGCAGGCGGGCCTCGGCGTCATTGGCGCCCTTGGGGTACCAGCCTGACTTGAGCAGGGTCGGGTCGGTCCAGGACGCGGTCCCGACCCGCACCACACCCTTGCCCTGGCCGTGACTGCCCCTGTCACGCCCCGGTTGCTCGGCCATGCGAGGCAGCATATCGGGTGCTACCGTCAGCCGGAGTGAATGTGCGCGTCTGCCCCCGCTGCCAGACGCCGGTGCAGGCCGGCGGCAAGGTCTGCCAACGCTGCGAGCAGCCGGTCGAGGGCCCAGCCCACTCGCTGCGCTACAACCCGGCGGGGCTGCCGACACCGAGCCCCGTCCAGGGCCACGCCACCGTGCTGGTCGGGATCGTGGCCGCGGTGGCCCTGATGGCCTTCGTCGCCTGGTTCGCCTTCCGCAGCGTCGGCCCCTTCCGGGCCGAGGTGGTCCACCAGGCGGTGGCCGCCGACGGCTCGGCCGTCGAGGTCGAGCTGCGGGTGTTCAACGAGGGCGACCGCCAGGGCAGGGCCCGATGCCGCATCACCGGGCTGGGACCGGACGGGCGGCTGCGGACATCGGAGGTGAAGCTGAGCCCGACCATTCCCGGGAACGGCAGCGTGGTGTTCGCGCTCCGCGGGGAGGCGCTGGGCGACGCCCACGACGTGCAGTCGAGCTGTGCTTGACGGGCCAGGCCCGGTGACCGAGGAGGCTACGGCGATGACGGAGCAGGCACTCGAGGCGGCGGCCGCGCATGCGGCCCAGTTCCTGCGCGGGCTGCCGGAACGGCCGGTGGCGGCCGGTGCCGGCGCGGCCGAGCTGCGGAGCCGGCTGGGCGGCCCGCTGCCGGACGGCCCCACCGACCCCGCCGAGGTCATCGCCCAGCTGGCCAAGCTGGCCGACGACGGGCTGGTCGCCTCGGCCGGGCCGCGCTATTTCGGGTTCGTGGTCGGCGGCAGCCTGCCCGCCGCCCTGGCCGCCGACTGGCTGAGCGCCGCCTGGGACCAGAACGCCGGCCTGTTCGTGCTCGGCCCGGCCGCGGCAACGGTCGAGGACGTGGCCGCCGGCTGGCTCATCGACCTGCTCGGCCTGCCGGTCACCGCCAGCACCGGGTTCGTCACCGGCGGCCTGATGGCCAACTTCACCGGCCTGGCCGCGGCCCGCAACCACGTGCTGGCCGGCGCCGGCTGGGACGTGGAGCGCGACGGCCTGATCGGCGCGCCGCGGGTCGAGCTGGTGGTCGGGGCCGAACGGCATGTCACCATCGACATCGCCCTTCGCTACCTGGGCCTCGGCAGCGGCCGGCTGCGGATCGTGCCCACCGACGACCAGGGCCGCATGCGCGCCGACGCCCTGCCCGAGGCACTGGCCGCCTGCCAGGGGCCGACGATCGTCTGCGCCCAGGCGGGCAACGTCAACACCGGCGCCTTCGACCCGCTGGCCGCGATCTGCGCCGCCGCCCGGGAGCACGGCGCCTGGGTCCACGTCGACGGCGCCTTCGGCCTGTGGGCGGCGGCCAGCCCGGCCCTGCGCCCCCTGGTCGCCGGGGTGGAGCTGGCCGACTCGGTGGCCACCGACGCCCACAAATGGCTCAACGTCCCCTACGACTGCGGCCTCGCGTTCGTCGCCCACCCCGACGCCCACCGGGCCGCCTTCGCCAAGGTGGCCAGCTACTTCATCCCCGGGCAGGCGCTGGAACGCGACCCCGACGCCTTCACCGCGGAGGCCTCGAGGCGGGCCAGGGGGTTCCCGGTCTGGGCCGCCCTGCGCTCGCTTGGCCGCTCCGGGGTCGCGCAGCTGGTCGAGGGCAACTGCCGCCAGGCCCGCCGCTTCGCCGACACCCTCGGGTCGGCCGAGGGCGTCGAGGTCCTCAACGAGGTCGTGCTCAACCAGGTGCTGGTCCGCTTCCTCGACCCTGGTGGCGACCACGACGGCCGCACCCGCGACGTCATCCGCCGGGTCCAGGCCGACGGCACCCTGTGGCTGGGCGGCACCACCTGGCAT
>DATHIG010000407.1:0-2507 GCA_035490035.1 Actinomycetes bacterium | reverse complement strand
TCGTGGAGCAACCTTGGAGCAGGTCACGTCGGTGAATGCTGGCTGGCTGCTCGATGATAAACAGCCGTGGGGTGCCAGAAGTCGATGGTGCCGGCGACCAGCCGGTCTGGCTGGCCTTGGGTAGGACTTACGATGCGCCGTCGCTTGCTCGCCTTCCTCTCCGGGGGTGCCTGTGGTCTGGTCGTACGTGTATCTGGCGTTGGGCCGTGTCCTTGAGCTGGTCATGCTCTGCTGCCAGTCGGCTGAGGCCAAGGAGATCGAGATCCTGGTCCTACGTCACGAACTCATGGTCCTGCGTCCCCAGCATCCACGGCCCCGGTTGCAGCCCAAGGATCGCGCCCTGCTTGCAGCGCTGAGCCGCCAGCTCCCTCGAGCCCGCTGGTCGGTGTTCCTGGTCAAGCCCGAGACCCTCCTCGCCTGGCACCGGCGCATGGTGCGCCGACGGTGGACCTACCGGTCGGCGCCGAGGGGACGCCCGCCGGTTCCCGAACCCGGTACAGCAGCTGATCCTGCGATTCGCGCGGGAGAACCCGCGGTGGGGCTACCAGCGGATCCGCGGCGAACTGCTCCGCCTTGGCTGCCAGATCTCGGCCAGCTCAATCAGCCGGGTGCTGCGCGCTCACGGCATCGATCCAGCACCTCGGCGTGCCCCGACCACTTGGCGATCGTTCCTACGCCGACAGGCGGCGGGCATCCTGGCCTGCGACTTCTTCACCGTCGACACCGTGTTCCTGCGGCGGCTGTATGTGCTGTTCGTCATCGAACTGGGTAGCCGGCGGGTGCACTTGGCGGGCGTCACCGCCCACCCGACTGGCCCGTGGGTGGCCCAGCAGGCCCGCAACCTCCTCCTGGACCTCGGCGACCGTGCCGCCGTGTTCAGGTTCCTGATCCGGGACCGGGACACGAAGTTCACCAGGGCGTTCGACGATGTCTGGGGCTCGACTGGTGTCCAGATCATCTGCACGCCGATTCGGGCGCCCAACGCCAACGCCGTCGCTGAGCGGTGGGTCGGGACCATCCGCCAAGAGTGCCTCGACCACCTATTGATCGTCGGCCGCCCGCACCTTGTTCGCGTCCTGCGCGGCTACGCCGAGCACTACAACCAGCACCGCCCGCACCGCAGCCTCGGCCTGGGCACGCCTATACCGTCGGTGCGTGGTGACCCAGCAAGTGCGCCGGCCCTTGCTCACCTGCGTCGTCGCGAGATCCTCGGTGGACTGATTCACGAGTATGAGTGGGCGGCGTGACGAGGTGAGTTGTGACACCCCACGGGTTCGAATCCCTCGCGGCGCGCAAGAGAACCCGCTGGTCAGCAGCCCTGTGGCGGGGTCGCTGGCTGCTCCCGGGCCGCCGGACTGCGACTAAACTGCGACCACGTTCTTGGCCACTTCTGTGGTGACCGCGAATACCCGCGACCACATCAGCCCAGCTCCAACGCTGGCTATCTCCTCCGGCGTCTCGCTGAGAGTCTTGAGATGTCGGTTCTACCCGGTCTACCGGCACCCGGGGGAATCGTGGTGTCCTGCCTGAGGTTCTCCCCCTGGCCGTATCGGTCAGGTAGAGCTAGGCACCTTCCCGGGGATGCTTACGCTGGGTAGGTACCAGCCCGGACCTCTCTTGGGCCGCCGGGGTTCTCGGGCTTCCTTCTCCTGTGCGGCCAGTTCAGGGGTGGGACGCATGTCACGAAGAGCTGGGCGTGTGCTGGCCGCGACGCTTGCGGTGGGTCTGGTTTTGTCACTGGGAAGCGCGGCACTGGCCGCCCCGGTCGGCGCGCTGAAGCAGTTCAGGGTGCCAACGGCCAACAGCCAGCCGCGGGCCATCACCAACGGTTCGGACGGCAACCGCTGGTTCACCGAGGGCACCGAGTTCACGTCCGCTCCCGCGAAGATCGGACGGATCACGCCGGCCGGCAGCATCACCGAGTTCGACGCCAACTGCCAGTTCTGCATCCTGACCGACATCGTCCAAGGCCCGGCCGACATCCTCTACGTCACGTCCAACAACCCGATCCTGCTGCGCTTCAACGTGGCCACGGGAACCTTCCTGGCGCCGATTGACATACCGAACAGCAACGCCGTCGCTGGTGACCTGGCCGTGCACGGCGACGACATCTGGTTCACCGACTTCAACAACGACAGCCTCTGGCGCTACAACATCACCGCCGGACAATTCACGCAGTTCCCCCTCCAGATCCAACCTTCCGACGTCGCCATAGACAGCGCCGGCAGCGCATGGTTCACAGCCCCGTTCGACAACAGCGTCAACCGACTCAACCCCGCGACAGGCACCGTCGAGTCGTTCCCCGTCCCGGACGGGCTCAGCCCGCGGCAGATCACCATCGCCACCGATGGGCAGATCTGGTTCACCTCCAGGTTCGTTCCACAAGGCGTCGGCCGCCTCAACCCGACCACCGGCGTAGTGACCACGTTCCCCACACCGAACAACCCCGGGCCAGAGGGCATTGCCGCCTCGCCCGACGGCTCGATCTGGTTCACCCAGACCACCAA
>DATHIG010000406.1:0-2607 GCA_035490035.1 Actinomycetes bacterium | reverse complement strand
CGCCCTCGCGTTCGGCGATCGCGACGTGGTGGTGGCCGGAGGGCCGAATCTACCCTGCCCGGACACAGAGCTGGTCGAACGAGCCGTCGCGCTTTCGCCGGGCAACCCGGTCGAGGTGCTGGTCGGTGACGACCGGGCCGAGCATGTGCCCGGTTGCAACCTGGCGCTACGGCGGTCTGCGCTAAACGAGATCGGCGGGTTCGACGCCGGCTACACGGCAGCAGGTGACGACGTCGACGTCTGCTGGCGACTGCTCGACCGCGGCGGTCGGATCGCCTTCTCACCTGCCGCCCAGGTCCACCACCACCGACGAGACACCGTCCGCGGCTACTTGCGTCAACAACGCGGCTACGGCCGCGCGGAACGGATGCTGACCGGCCATCACCGGGAGCGGTTCAACCGGCTCGGAGCCGCGCGTTGGTCGGGTTTCGTGTACGGCGGGCCGCGTATCCTGCCTCGCGTCCTCAAGCCGGTCATCTACTACGGGCCCATGGGCGTCGCCCCCTTCCAGACAGAGTTGCTCGACCGGGCGGCTGCGACGACGATGTGGGCGGGTGCCTTGGTCCCGCTCCTGGTCCTCGCCGGTGTCGTGGCGCTGCCCTTCGCCTTGATGACGCCTTCGGCCTTGGTGCTCACGGCTGTAGTGCTGGTCCTGCTCTGCGCATACGCGGCCTGTGTGGCGATAGCGACCCCGGTTTCCATGTCGGAGCCGTCCCCGTGGCGGCTGCGGACACTTGTCGGTGTGCTCCATCTCCTGCAGCCATTGGCACGGATGTGGGGCAGACTGCGGGGACGCCCTCTGCCGTCACGGGAAGGGCCCGAGCGGCCGTGGACCGGCAACCGCGAGGAGTGGCTGCTCGCGATCTATCGTGACCTGTCGGCACACTGGTGTGCTCTCCGCCGCGGGTCTCCGCATAGCTCCTGGGACATCGAGGTCCGTGTTGGCCCGGTGTTGCGCTGTCGACTCCACACCGCGGTGCGCTGGGAGTGGGATCCCGTGGCACGCCGGACCTGGGCGCTCAGGCGACCAGCGGCGGCAGTTCTGGCGTTGGCCGTCCTGGCACTCCTCGTCATGCCAGCCGTCGGCGCTATGGTGACCGCCGCGCTGCTGGCGTCCGCCTGTATCGAGGCCGTTGTCCTGGCACGCCTGTCCCGAGACGCCGTCACCCACACCACTCGTGCTGCGCAGGATGGTGAGTAGCGCTGATGGCCGTCAACCGAGTGCAGACGAGCTCAGAGCTGTTCGCCCACCCGGCGGTTGTGGCTTGGAGGAGGCTGTGGCCGGAGCTGGTCCCGGAGAGTGTCGAGGAGTTGAGAGAACGTCCGAGCTCGGCAATCTACGCTCTGGCCGGCCTCGGTCCTCGCGGCTCAGCGGTCATCGCCAAGCGCAGCCGGGCGCCCAAAGCGATGATCGAGCGGACGATCTATCAAGAGGTCCTTCCCTACCTGCCCGTGAGCGTTCCGCGCTTCTACGGCATGACAGAATCTGGGGACGGGTTTTGCTGGCTCTTCACCGAATACGTCGGAGAGGACCGGTTCTCGCCCGCATCGGCGACCCAGCGCACGCTGGCCGCGCAGTGGTTGGGTCGGTTGCACTCCGCCGCAGCACGCCTCGACGCTGCTTCGCGGCTGCCGGACCGGGGGCCCGCCCACTATCTCGACCACCTGCGCCACGGCCGCGAGACCATCTGCCGCAGCCTCGACAACCCAGCAATGTCTGCGGAGGACCGGCGAATCCTGAAGGCAGTCTCGGCGCAGTGCGATGCAGTGGAGCGGGCGTGGGGCGGTATCGAACGGCTCTGCGCCGGCGTGCCCCGCACACTGGTTCACGGGGACTTCCGCTCGAAGAACGTCCGCCTTCGTGTCATCGGCGCGGACACGACCCTGTTCGCCTTCGACTGGGAGATGGCCGGCTGGGGTGTCCCACCCCCCGACCTGGCGGTGTCGCCCGGGGAAGGCCTGGTCGAGCAGGTCGATCTGGCCACTTACGCGTCGATCGCCCACGACTATTGGCCACGAGTCGATGCTGCCGCGCTCGAAGAGCTCGTCGTCGTCGGAGCGGTGTTCAGACGCCTCGCCGCGATCGGCTGGGAGAGCCTCTCCCTGTCGCGCGAGTCGCCGCAGTGGGTCGTGGCCAACATGCGCGTCTACTGGGAGGAGCTGCGGGTCCTCTCCCCAGACCTGCCTGGACGCCCGTCGGTGAGATGAGCCGGCGCGATCGACCCAAACGCGCCCGGTGCAGGCACCCCTGCATGTGCGGCGCCCATGGCCTGGCTCATCCGGAAGCCGAGCCGGAAGATGAGTCGACCGGTGGCTAGGTCACGTTTTGAGATATTCGCGTGGGCACGCAGCCGGTCGTTCACGTCCCAGGCACCGGGGAGCCCTGCGGCCGAAATGTGTAGCTCACCCAGCCATTGGGCCAGCGCCGCCGGGTGCCGATCGGCCGCTGGAATCATCGACCCCTGCTCTGCGTCTTCGAGAAACAGCCAAGCCGTCGATCCCGCTTCCAAAAAGCCGTAACAGCGCAGAGAAGGGAGCGGAAGGGATGGCAACACTTCCTGATAAATCGAACGCTCGAACTCCAGAGCCGCGGCACCCGGCGGCGCT
>DATHIG010000405.1:0-4703 GCA_035490035.1 Actinomycetes bacterium | reverse complement strand
GCCGGAAAGGGCTGCCAGCTGCACGAACCGGCGGCGGTCGAGGTCGCCGTCCATCAGGTCGGCTGCGGCCGGCCGCCTCGCCAGGCGTCGCCGAGCAGGGCCCGAAGCTCGGTCACCCCTGCCCGTCGTGGCGTCTGGACGACCTTGGCGACGGCCTGCTCGGCCGCCCTGTCCAGCTCGGCCTCGGCCAGCCCGAGCTCGGCCAGGCTGGACGGCGTGCCCAGCCGCCTGGCCAGGTCCCACAGCCCGCCGGCGGCGTCGCCGGCCCCGAGACCGGCGGCCAGCCTGGCCAGCTGGGGCCGAACCGCCGGGGTCACGAAGCCGACCGCGTGGGGCAGCACCACCGCGTGCAGCTCGGCGTGGGGCAGGCGGTAGGCGCCGCCCAGCAGATGGCAGAGCTGGTGGTGGATCCCGACCCCGGCGACGGCCAGGGCGGCGCCGGCAAGCCAGGCCCCGAGCAGGGCGTCGGACCGGGCGGCCAGGTCGGACGGGTCGGCCACCGCCCTTGGGAGTCCACGCGCCAGCACCCTGGCGCCCTCCTCGGCCAGCAGCGAGGTGACCGGGTTGGCGCCGGGCGCGTACAGCGCCTCGACGCAGTGGGCGAGGGCGTTCATGCCGCTCGGCCCGGTCACCGTGGCCGGCAGGCCGACCGTGAGGGCCGGGTCGTACACCACCACGGCCGGCAGGACCCGCAGGTGGCGGCCGGTCCGCTTGCCGTCAGGGCCGGTCAGGCCGTAGATCGGGGTCACCTCGGAGCCCGAGTAGGTGGTGGGCACGGCGACGATCGGCGCCTGGTGGTCGAGGGCCACCGCCTTGGCCAGCCCGGTGGCCGACCCGCCGCCCATGGCGACCAGGCCGTCGGCCCCCAGCTCCCGCGCCGCGGCCACCGCGCGGGCGGCCACCTCCACCGGGACGTGCTGCTGGACGTCGGTGAAGGTGCCGGCACAGCGGTCGCCGAGCCGTTCGACCAGGCCGTCCACGGCCCGCTTGCCGGCGATGGCCAGCACCCGGCCGGCGCCGAGCCGGTCGACCTCCTCGCCGAGCCGCTCCGCCGACCCGACGCCGAACACCACCCTGCCCGGCAGCGCCTGGTAGACGAACGAGGGCACGCCGCCCGACCGATCGCCGAGGGGCTCAGGGAAGTCGAGCCGGCGCAACCCCGCCGAGTCCGGCATCAGCGCGGGTACCAGGCGGGCAGGTCCGCTTCGACGTTGACCCAGACCGATTTCGGCTCGGTGTAGCCGTGCATCGCCTCGAAGCCCATCTCGCGGCCGTAGCCCGAGTCGCCGACCCCGCCGAAGGGCGACCCTGGGCTGACCCGCTTGTAGCTGTTGACCCAGACCATGCCCGACCGCAGCGCCCGCGCCACCCGGTGGGCCCGTGCCAGGTCGCGGGTCCACAGCCCGCCCCCGAGTCCATACTCCACGCCATTGGCCAGCTCCAGCGCCTGCGCCTCGCCCGAGAAGCTGGTCACGGTCACGAACGGGCCGAAGACCTCCTCGCGGTTGACCCGTGCCCGCGGGTCGGCCCTGACCACGGTCGGCTCGACGTAGCAGCCGCCCGCCAGCGCCGGGTCGTCTGGGGCGCGCCCGCCGCACAGCACCTCGCCGCCCTCGTCGCGGGCCACCTTGACGTAGGCCAGCACCCGGTCGCGGTGCTCGGCGGAGGTGAGCGGCCCCATCTCGGTGGCCGGGTCGAGCGGGTCGCCGAGCCGGATGGTCCGGGCCAGGGCCAGGAACCGCTCCTGGAACTCCTGCGCGATCGGCTCCTCCAGCAGCAGCCGGGAGCCGGCGATGCAGGCCTGGCCCTGGTTGTGGAAGATCGCGAAGGCCGAGCCGTTGACCGCCGCGGCCAGGTCGGCGTCGGCGAAGACGATGTTGGCCCCCTTGCCCCCCAGCTCCAGCTGGAGGCGCTTGAGGTTGCCCGCCGAGGCCTCGACGATCCGCCGGCCGACCTGGGTGGACCCGGTGAACGACACCTTCTGCACGCCCGGGTGGGCGGCCAGGGCGGCCCCGGCGACGTGCCCGTAGCCGGGGATCATGTTGACCACCCCGGGCGGGAAGCCGACCTCGGCCATCAGCTCGGCCATGCGCAGCGAGCTCAGCGGGGTCAGCTCGGCCGGCTTCATGACCACCGTGTTGCCGGCCGCCAGGGCCGGCCCCATCTTCCAGCTGCAGAACATCAGCGGGAAGTTCCAGGGCACGATCTGGCCGACCACCCCGACCGGCTCGCGGACCACGTAGTTGAGGAACCCCCGCTCCACCGGGATCACGGAACCTTCGAGCTTGTCGGCCATGCCCCCGAAGTAGCGGAAGGTGGCCGCCGTGCGCGGCACGTCCAGCCGGGTCGAGTCCCGGATCGGGTGGCCGGTGTCGGTCGACTCGAGGACGGCCAGCTGCTCGGCGTCGTCCTCGATCGCATCGGCCAGCCGCAGCAGCAGCCGGCCCCGCTCGCCGGCCGGGGTCGAGCTCCAGGCCGGGAAGGCCGACCGGGCGGCCGCCACCGCCCGGTCGACGTCGACTCCGCCGGCCTCGGCCACGTCGGCCAGGTGGCTGCCGTCGTGGGGGTTGCTGACCGGGATGGTCGACCCGTTGGCGGCGTCGACGAACTCGCCCCCGATGAACAGCCGGTTGGGCCCGGCCACGCCGGCCATGCGGTCCTAGAGCCCCGCTCGAGTACGCACGGCGCGCACGTTCCAGGCCTCCTGGTTCCCCAGCATGGCGCCTGTGCGGCGCCGATACTCGACCGGCACTCTAGAGCTCGACCGGGTAGTTTGGCAGCTTGCCGCTGGAGATCAGCTCGGGCAGCTCGAGGTCGGCGTTCTCCCAGACCAGCAGCATCGAACGCTTGGGCGCATAGCCCTGGTGGCGGATGTCGGCCGGCATGGCGGCGACGTCGCCCGGCTTCATGACCACCTTGGAGCGGATCTGGCCGGAGTCGCGGTCCTCGACGTCCCAGTAGATCTCGTCGGACAGCTGCAGGAACCATTCCACCCGGTCGTTGCCGTGGATGATCGGCAGGATGTACTCCTCGGTGGTCGGGCAGAACAGGCTGTCCTTGCAGACCGAGACCACCGACGGGTTCCAGGTGACGTCGGAGCGGGACAGGTAGGCGAACAGGTTGAACGAGGCCAGCTCGTCCTCGAAGCCCGGCTCGGCCCTGATCTCGGGCTCGTCCTGGGGCACGTCGCTGAAGTGCCGGTTGACCGGGAAGCCGCTGTCGTCGCTGCGGATCTGCTCGTCGCCGGCGACCCCGACCATGCGCCCGGCGGTGACCCGGTGGCGGGTGATGGCCTTGCGGTTGTCGCCGTTCTTGGGGCCGAAGGCCGAGCCGGTCTCGTCCGGGCTGGCGAACGGGTCGAACGTCTGGTTGGTCCAGTCGTCCAGCATGGCCTTGAAGGTCTCGCGGATGGACGGGGTCGGCATGTTCTCCAGGTGGTCGAGCTCGGCCTTGCGGTAGCCGTCGTTGTAACGGCCGGCGAACAGGTCGACCGTGCCGTAGTGGTTGACGGTGCCGATGACCCCGTCGAAGTTGACGATGCCGTAGAAGAAGTCCCAGGCCACGTCCCGCTGCAGCGCCTTGAGGAAGGCGTCGGCGCTCATCACGTGACTGCCGGTGGGCCAGTCGATGTAGACGAAGTAGTCGTCGCGGCGGAACTTGAACTCGCCCAGCTGGAAGGGACGGTAGCCGGCGTCGTTGGGCTCCCCGGACTGGACGTCGACGGTGGGCTCGGCCTCGGTCGTTGCCACGGTGCTACCTCCTGGCTGCACCCTCACGGGGTGGTCTGGACGATCTCCGCCCACTTGTAGACGGTGTCGGGGCCCTCGATGGTCTGCATCAGGATCACGCCCGGCCGGTCGGCGTGGAAGCGGTAGGCGGCACCGTGGGGCAGCAGGGTCATGTGGCCGCGGCGGGCGATGACCTCGCCCATACGCTGGCCGCCCGGCTCGCCGTCCAGCGCCACCGAGCCCTCCGCGCCAGGGTCTGGCGCCTGCTCGTCGGCCACCTTGACCAGCTCGATCCGGACCTCGCCGTCCATCACCAGGGCGAACTCGTCGTGGGCGCAGGTCCGCCACGGTGAGGTGCCCTCGGCCCTGACCGCCTCCAGCACGTACTGGCGGTTCTTGCCGACGGCGACCTTCTCGTAGGGTTTGGACCGTGAGGCGGTCTCGAACACGTTGGAGAAGGCGTAGTGATGGGGCTCGTCGTCGATAACCTCGACGCGGCCCTTCTCGTAGTCGTCCAGCGAGCCGAACCTGGTCGTGAATCGGGACAAACCAGATCACTCCCTCCGTGGACCGTTGCATATGCAACGACACCGCGTCCACGCATAAACGTACAACAGAACGGGCGCTACGGCAGCCGGCACCCGGCCGGCGGCTACCGTCGAGGGAACCGGGAGCGGCCGCCCCAACCCTCCGGCGGCGGGGGGGCCGGGGAGCGCGGGGCGCCGGGGGCGAGCTCGGCCACGGTGCCGACCGACATGGCGGTGGCCTGGGCGATCACGTCGTGGACGTCGGGCGCGTTGGGGAGCACGCAGCGCAGGTCGGTGACCCCGGCGTGGGCGAGTGCGATGACCCGCTCGTGACACTGCTCGAGGGTGCCGAACACCCCGGCCTGCTCGGGCGGCCCGAGGGCGGCGAAGGCCGGTTCGGCGTGCCAGCGGGCGGCCGCCTCGGCGACCGTCCGGCCGATCGAGACCG
>DATHIG010000404.1:0-3416 GCA_035490035.1 Actinomycetes bacterium | reverse complement strand
CTGGGCGGCGATGTCGCCGACCGCCGCGGCATCCAGCCCGGTGACCCGCCACCTCCCTTGGGACTCGGGCTGCACCCCGACACCCGGACCCTCCAGCACCGCACGCAGCTGCTTCCACTGCGGGGACCGCACCAGGGTGGCCGCCCGGGAGTTGCGCCGGATGAAGTCCCGCATGGTGGTGTCGGCGAGCAGCCGCCCCTGGCCGATCACGATCAGCTGATCGGCGGTCAGCTCCATCTCACTCATCAGGTGGCTGGAGACGAACACCGTCCGGCCCTCGCCGGCCATCGATCTCATCAGGTCACGGATCCACCGGATGCCCTCGGTGTCCAGCCCGTTGACCGGCTCGTCGAACATCAGGACGGCGGGGTCGCCGAGCAGCGCCGAGGCGATCCCCAGACGCTGCAACATCCCCAGCGAGAAGCCCTTGACCCGCCTGCCAGCCACCGCGGCGAGGCCGACCAGCTCCAGGACCTCGCCGACCCGGCGCCTGGGGACGCGGTTGCTCTGGGCCAGGCACAGCAGGTGGTTGTATGCCGTGCGTCCGCCGTGCACGGCCTTGGCATCCAACAGCGACCCCACCTCCCACAGCGGCGCCGGCAGCTCCCGGTAGGGTCTGCCGTTGACGGTCACCCAGCCGCCGTCGGGTGCATCCAGGCCGAGGATCATGCGCATGGTGGTGGACTTGCCGGCGCCGTTCGGCCCAAGGAATCCGGTCACGCTCCCCGGCCGCACCTGGAACGACAGCCGATCCACGACCAGCCTGCCCCGGTACCACTTGCTCAAGCCGCACGCCTCGATCATGCGCTGCGCTCCCACCTCCTACCGCTCGGTGCCGAACCGGCCGACCTGCTGCCCGGCCGCCGGCCAGGACGTCGTCATCTGGAGCTTGAGGCTACGGGCGGACCGCTGTGGTTGGCGTCCCTCCACAGAGCCAACCTTGGGCGTCCCTCTCAGGGACTACGAGGTGGAGCGGCCTGGCAGAGGCGCCTTCCACCCGGTGCCGACCCGCCGGCGACCAGCGCCACCCCGACCCGCGGCCAAGCTCGGAGCGCCCAATCGGGGCGATCGCGGGATACTGCCCTGGCTGGGAGGCAGGCTGCCCGGGTGCGGTGGTGGCCATCGCCTGGCCGCGACGCCGTCGACCACGAGGATGAGGCATGCAGGGACCATGGGCTGAGATCGGGCTGGTGCTGCTGCTGGTGGTGATCAACGCCGGCTTTGCCGGCAGCGAGGTCGCGCTCATCTCCCTGCGCGAGGGGCAGCTGCGGCGGCTGGAGCAGGAGGACGGCCGCGGCCGTCTGGTGGCAAAGCTGGCCCGCGACCCCAACCAGTTCCTGTCCACCATCCAGATCGGCATCACCCTGGCAGGGTTCCTGGCCTCGGCGGCGGCGGCGGTGTCGCTGGCCGAGCCGCTGGTCCCGCTGCTCGACTTCCTGGGCGGGGCCGCCGAGCTGGCGGCCGTGCTCCTGGTCACCATCGTGCTCACCTATCTCACCCTGGTGGTCGGCGAGCTGGCCCCCAAACGGATCGCCCTGCAGCGGCCCGAGCCGTGGGCCAAGCGGGCCGCCCGCCCGCTGGCCCTGGTGTCGAGGTTCACCCGGCCGGCGGTGTGGCTGCTGTCGCGCTCAACCGATCTGCTGGTGCGGCTGGCCGGCGGCGACCCCAACCTGCAGCGCGAGACGGTGACCGAGGAAGAGGTCCGAGACCTGGTCGCCACCCAGGCCACCTTCAGCCCCCAGCATCGCACCATCCTGGTCGGCGCGTTCGAGATCGCCGAGCGGCGGCTCCAGGATGTGCTGGTGCCGCGCCGCGACGTGGTCGCCCTGGCCGCCAACGCCTCGGTCCAGGAGGCGATCCGCAAGCTGGTCACCACCACCCACGGCCGGGCCCCGGTGTACCGCGGCGACCTCGACGACGTGGTCGGCGTGGTGACCCTGCAGGACCTGGTCGACGCCAGCGGCCGGGTCGCCGAGCATGCCCGACCAGTGCTGGCCCTGCCCGAGTCGATGGGGGTGCTGGATGCGCTGCGGCGGCTCCAGGGCGAACGCCAGCAGCTGGCCATCGTGATCAACGAGTACGGCGGCACCGAAGGCATCGTGACCGTCGAGGACCTGCTGGAGGAGCTGGTCGGAGAGATCTACGACGAGTTCGACGCCGACTCCCGCGGCATCCAACGCCAACCCGACGGGTCGCTGGTCCTGCCCGGGTCCTTTCCCCTCCACGACCTGCCCGACCTTGGCATCTCGTTGCCCGAAGGCCGGTATACGACCGTTGCCGGCCTGGTCCTCGACCGCCTTGGCCGCCTGCCCGACAAGGGCGAAAGCGTCCAGATCGACGGCTGGCGGCTGGACGTCCTGGCCGTCGAACGCCACGCCATCACCCGGCTCCGCCTCACCCCCATCAACGACGACGCCAACCCTCCAGCTGACCGGCGGACCGTCCTGGAGTGACTCCGCCGCTGGTCGGCGACACCCGGTCCCGCCAACGGCGGGAACAGCGGTAGCGTGGCCGGCATGCACCACCAGCCACCATCGGGCCAGCGCGCGCCGGCGCCCAGCTGGGCGCGGCGGCTCGTCGTCGCCTACCTGGCGCTGTTCCTGGTCTGCGGGCTGGCCGGGTTCGAGGCCTGGCCGCTCACCGGCTGGCGGCTGTTCGCCGACGCCCGCCAGGCCAGGCAGCCGGGCTTCCAGGCGGTGACCGTCGACCGGGCCGGCCAAGAGACCCCGATCCCGTTCCGCCACCTGCCGGCCGGCTACCAGGGCGACGTCCAGGTCCTCAAGGGCTTCGCGGGCCTCCCGCCGGCGCGGCAGGCGGCCGTCTGCCAGGCCTGGGCCGAGGCGGTCAGGGACCGGGGCGGCGAGGTGGCGGCCGTGCGCATCTACCAGACGGTGACCGACGTTTCGCGGCGGGTCGGGGACCGGGGCGCGCCGCCGGCCAGGACGCTGCGCTTCACCTGCCGAGACGGGGACGTCCGTGCGCCGGCTTGACGCCTGGCTGTTCGCCCCCGGCGACCCGCGCCGGCTGGCCGCGCTCCGCATCGGCCTCTGCGCCCTGCTCGCGGCCCGGCTGGCCCGCGGCCCCTACCTGGAGCTGGCCGGCCAGCCGGCGGCCCTGTTCCGGCCGATCTCGTTCCTGCGCCTGCTGGACCGGATGCCACCCGCCGAGGTGGTGGCCGGCCTGCAGGCGATCGCCCTTGCCGCCGCGGTGCTGGCCATGCTGGGGCTCCTGACCCGGGTCACCCTGCCCCTTGCCTGGCTCGCCGCCCTGCCACTGGTGGCGATGACCTCCAGCCTGGGCAAGGTCGTCCACAACGACGTGCTGCTGCTGCTCTGCCTGGTCCCGCTCCTGCCCGCCCCGGCCGGCGCGGCCTGGTCGCTGGACGCCCGCCAGCGCGTCAGGGCCGACCACGGCGC
>DATHIG010000403.1:0-3091 GCA_035490035.1 Actinomycetes bacterium | reverse complement strand
GTAGGGTCGTGTGGCGAATGCCGGGCGTGGAGGATAGTGGCGATCAGCGGCGTGTGGGCTGGGCGGATTCGAGGTGGTGGGTGGCGTTGTCGAGGTCGGTGTGGCAGCGGTCCACCCAGGCCTCGCCCCAGTAGAAGTTGCAGCTGGTCTCGGCCCGCAGCGTGGCGGTCATGGCCGCCTCGACGGCGGCGTGCTGGGGGCCGGCGGGGACGGCGTCCTGGCGGGCGGCGTGGACGGCTTGGCTCGTCACGGCGACACGGTCGAGGGCGGCGCGCTGGGCGTGGGAGCCGGTCCACTGGGTGAAGCCGCTGCCGTGATGCCAGCCGGTGTTCCAGGCGCCGGGCCGGATGGTGACCTCGCCGTGGGGACCGTGCCGGTCGAGGTAGTCGTGGATGAAGGTGGGGCGGATGCCGGAGCTCCAGCCATTCTTGATGCGTTCCAGGAGCTCGTGGTGGAAGACGGTCCAGAAGTTGCCTTCGGGTGCGGTGTTGCGAAACCAGCCGCCGTTGTCGCCGTCGGTGCAGGTGGTGACGAGCGGCGGGAAGTCGCAGAGCTTGGTGCGCTCGTGGACCTCGTGGATGAACCAGCCGGCGTCCATGCCGGCTTCCTGGGCGTCGGACAGTTCCCGGTCGCGGACGACGACCACGAGCTCCTCGCCGCCGAAGCGGGCGAGGTGCGGCCGGTAGCGCAACTCTTCCCAGCGCATCGGCGTGACCGGTGCGACGTGGTCGGCGTCGACCAGCACGTACCGATAGCGGAACCGTGCGAGCGTGGGGATGAGCTCCATGCAAAACCCCATCTCCGGCGGCCAGAAACCGTGGAAGCGGTCGCGGTGAAACAGGTGCCGGCCGACACCCTGCCAGCGGCTGAGCTGCTCGTCCCAGTCGTCGGGTGGGACCAGCGGCAGCACCGGGTGGTAATAGGCGGTCCCAAGCACGTCGATGACACGGGTGTTTTGGAGGTACCAGAGCAGCGAGCCGCAGTCCACGATGCCGTAGGCGCGCCGCTGGAACTCCGGGTCGGTGAGCGTGGCGAGCAGGGTGCCCGACAGCGCCAGGTGCACCCGGGCGGTGTCCTCGTGGGGCCACAGCGACCGCGGGATGCGGTCGATCGCCCACAGGATCTCCTTGGCGGCCCAGTCGTCGTCGGCGAGCAGGTGGTTGAGGTTGCCGGCCGGCTGGTGGAGGTTCAGGACCAGGGCGAAGGCGACGTCGTCGGGCATGGCGTCCTCCCGGGGCTTTGGTGTCACAGGTCGTGGGTGACGATCTCGGCGGTACGGCGTGACAGCTCGGTGCCGTAGTCGGTCCAGATGCCCTGCCCCCAGTAGCGAAAGCAGCTGGTCTCGGCGGTGAGCAGGTGGAACAGGGCGTTGCGGTATGCGGGGTCGTCGCGGGCGACGCCGCGGGCCAAGACCTGCTCGTGGAAGAGGGAGCTGGCCATGTCCATCGGGATCAGCACCTGGTCGTAGCCGCGCACCCAGGACAGGTCGCTGGTCCAGCTGCCGCCTTCCATGTGGAAGCGGTCATCGTCGGTGCGGAGCTGGTTGACGACTTCGGCGAGCCGGTCTGGGCCGTCGCCGGGCGCCATCTGCTGCCAGATCCGGTGCTGGAACAGCGGCTGGATCACGGGCAGGTCGTCTGGCTGGACCCCGCCCGCGAACAGCTGCTCGAGGTACTCGGTGACGTTCATGATCGGCGTGGGGGTGCCGGAGCACTCGCGGACCACCTCGAGGTACTTGGGTGGGAACTCGTTCATCATCACGCCGCCGTTCTCGCCGTCGGCGATCTGGGTGACCAGGGGGGGCACCTGGTGGCCAGCCAGCTCCATGCGGGACAGGCCCTTGGCCTCGTAGTAGGGCTGCATCTGGGCGACCAGCTTGGTGTCGCTGCCCTGGGTCTTGACCACGGCCACGATCTCGGCGGTGTCGCCGGCGGAGCTGGTAGCGACTAGGCGGTGTGGCAGGTGTGGGCGCTCGAGCGGCCGGCCGTCGGGCCGCTCGACGGTGTGCTCCTGGACCAGCAGCCACTGGTAGCCGCAGTCGTTGAGGGTCTTGACGAACGCATAGGCGACGTCGGGGTGGTTGGGCAGCGCCATCTCCGAAGGGGAGAAGCCCCGGACCCGGCCGAGCGCCTCCAAGCCGAACAGCGCCGCGAAGTGGTGCTGCCAGGCGCGCACATGCAACCGGAAGTCCTGCACCGGGGTGGAGGGGGCCACCGCATGGCCCCAGGGGCAGCCGAGCCACTCCACGGCGTGGCGCACGCTCGGGTCGCGGGTGAGCCGCCCGAGAGCCTCAAGCACGTCGCCCGCGCCCATGCGCCGCAGCCCCTCGAGCAGCGTGCCCGAGTACTCCAACATCACCCGCGGCTGGAAACCCTCGGCGAGCAGCTGAGGAACCAGTTCGCCCATCCGCTGGTAGCACCAGCGGAACGCGGCCGCGTTGTGGTTGTCGCCGATGTCGGGGTGCTCGAGCATCCACTGCAGGTTGCTGATCACCGCCGCCGTCTGCAGCTCTGGCCCGCCGGCCGGGATCAGCGGCTGGTGCATGTGCAGGGCGACCGCGAAGGCGCTGTCGAGCTCGGCCAGCCGCACCGGGGTCTCGCCGAGGAACACCGGCCGCTCTCGCCCAGCCGCGACCGCCCCCTCGATCAGCGCCTCCGAACCGGACAGGTTCGGCAATCCGTCGACGGACGCTGCCAGCTCGTGCATGGGCCCTCCTCGGCGGCTGCGATGCTCCGGCCGCTACTTGTGCCTGACGTAGTCGTAGACGTTCAGGTAGTGCTGCCCGGCCGACGCCCAGGAGTAGTCGGTGCGCATCCCGTTGGTCATCAGCTCGCGGAACCTGTCCGGGTAGGTATGCCACAGGCCGATGGCACGGATCATCGCCGACTCGAGCGCATGACCGTCGACCTGATGGAACACATAGCCGTTGCGGTCGTGCGGCGGCCGGCCTGCGTAGTCCTGGTCGAACACGGTGTCGCACAGGCCACCGATCGCCCGCACAATCGGCACGGTGGCGTACCTGGAGGCGATCAGCTGCGCCAGGCCGCACGGCTCATACAGGCTCGGCATCACGACCAGGTCCGCGCCGGCA
>DATHIG010000402.1:0-6963 GCA_035490035.1 Actinomycetes bacterium | reverse complement strand
GCGGCGCATCCGCCGCGCCCGGAGCGCACGGCCACCCTCATGATCGACGATGATGCACGCCGGGGGGCCGCGCCGACCAACCGGAGGAGCAGATGGGAGCGCTGGACGGCAAGGTGGTGGTGGTCACCGGGGCCGGGCAGGGGATCGGGCGTGAGGAGGCGCTGGCCTGTGCGCGGGCCGGGGCCCGGGTGGTGGTCGACGACCTGGCCGGGGCGGCCGGAACCGCGGCCGCCGTCACCGCCGAAGGCGGCCATGCCCTGGCCCTCGACCACGACGTCGGCGACTTCGACGCGGCCGGGCGGCTGATCGCTGCGGCGGTCGAGACCTTCGGGGGGTTGGACGGGGTGGTCAACAACGCCGGGGTGGTCCGCGACCGCATGGTCTTCAACCTCGGTCCGGACGAGTTCGACCTGGTGCTCCGGGTGAACCTCCGAGGCACGTTCTGCACCACCAGGCACGCCGCCGCCTGGTGGAGGCGCCAGGGCCGGCCGGGCGCGATCGTGAACACCACCTCGACCTCCGGCATCCTCGGCAACCTCGGCCAGTCCAACTATGGCGCGGCCAAGGCCGGGGTGGCCGCCTTCACCGTGATCACCGCCCTCGAGCTGGCACGGTACGGGGTGCGGGTCAACGCCATCGCCCCTGGGGCACGGACCCAGATGACGCAGGAGGTGTTCGGCCAGCTCGACTTCGAGGGCGAGTTCGACCCGCTGGACCCCGGCAATGTCGCCCCGGTGGTGGTCTGGCTGCTGTCCGACGCCGCCGCCGAGGTCTCCGGCCAGGTGCTCGGCATCACCGGCGGCCTGGTCGAGCTCTACGAGGGCTGGCACGTCGTCGCCAGCCAGGAGGCTCCTGGACGGTGGACCCCCGAGGAGCTGGCGCGGGCAGCCCCCGGCCTGTTCGGCGACCGCCCCACCCGCGCCCCCTGGCGCCCGTCGAGCCTGCGCCGGGTGATCGAAGCGGCCCGCTCCGGCCGGTCGGGTGACCGCCCGGCCTAGCTGCCGACCAGGGCGGCGCTGTAGGCGCGCCCGGCGGTCACCATCTCGACGCCGGCCAGCCCCGGAACCGCCACCGGCGAGGTCCGGCGGGTGGTGGTGCCGTCGCCGAGCTGTCCGAAGGTGTTGGCGCCCCAGGTCCGGACGGTGCCGTCAGCGAGCACGGCCAGGCCGTGGTCGCGGCCGCCCGAGATCGAGGTCACCCCGGTGAGGGTGCCCACCCGGGACGGGGTCGACCGGTTGCTCAGGGCGCCGTTGCCGAGCTGGCCGAGGTTGTTGCGGCCCCACGCCCGGACGCTGCCGTCGGCCAGCAGGGCAAGGCTGTGGTAGGCGCCGGCGGCGACCGCGACCACGCCGGTGAGGCCGCCGACCCGGACCGGCGACGAGCGGTGGGTGGCGGTGCCGTCGCCGAGCTGGCCGTAGGTGTTGTCCCCGAACGCCCAGGCGGTCCCGTCCGACCGGAGGGCCAGGCTGTGGTCGCGCCCGCCGGCGACCTGGACGACGTCGGTCAGCCCGAGCGCCTGGACCGGGGAGGTGCGGCTGGTCCTGGTGCCGTCGCCGAGCTCGCCGAACGCGTTGTAGCCCCAGGTCCACACGGTGCCGTCGTTGCGGATGGCCAGGCTGTGCCCGCGCGCCCCGGCGACCTGGGTCACCCCGGTGAGGTTGCGGACCGGCACCGGCCGGGTCCGCCTGGTCCTGGATCCGTCACCGAGCTGCCCCTGGGAGTTCATGCCCCAGGTGCGCACGGTGCCGTCGCCGAGCAGGGCCATGCTGTGGTAGTGCCCACCGGCCACCTGGACCGCCCCGGCCAGCCCGGTCACCTGGCCGGGGGCCGGCCGGTTGACGGTGGTGCCGTTGCCCTGCTGCCCATACTGGTTGGACCCCCAGGTCCACACGCTCCCGTCGGCCCGCAGGGCGACCACGTGCTCGCGACCACCCGCCAGCTCGACCGCGTCGCCCAGCCCGGTCACCGGACCGGGGACGAACCGGTTGGTGGTGGTGCCGTCGCCGAGCTCGCCGAAGCTGTTGCTCCCCCACGTCCACGGCGTCCCCGGCCCGGCCGCCGCGGCCGGGAGCAGCCCGACCAGCGGCACCAGCAGCAACGCCGCCACGACGGCGGCAAGCGCACGGGCCCAGGTTCGCATGCCCCGATGCTAGGCAACCTCCCCCCGCCCGCCTACCAGCAGATGCAGTAGACCGGGCCACCCGGCATCATCGCCACAACGAGCGGAGATCGCACCCGGAGGGAGACCTGGATGGACGACAAGCAGGTCCTGGACCGCATCGGCGGCCTGGTCGAGGAGGAGCACACCCTGGAGCGTCAGGCCACCGGAGAAGGACTGGACGAGCAGCAGAAGGCCCGCCTCCGCGAGGTCGAGGTCCAGCTCGACCAGTGCTGGGACCTCCTCCGCCAGCGCCGAGCCCGCCGCAACGCCGGCCAGGACCCCGACGCCGCCCACGTCCGCCCCGAACCCACCGTCGAGGGCTACCTGCAGTAACCCCGCGACAGCGGTCGGGTATCCGGCGCCGCGGGCGGCGCGGCCGGTCCAGCGGCGATCTAGGCGGCCTGGGTCTGGGTCTCCTGGGAGCCCTCGGGGGCGAGGGCGTGGACGAGGACCTGGTTGATCTCGCTGGCGAGGTGGAAGGTCATCTCCGAGCGGACCGACTCGGGGACGTCCTCGAGGTCGGCGCCGTTGCGCTCGGGGAGGATGACCGCCTTGAGGCCGGCGCGGTGGGCGGCCAGGACCTTCTGCTTGACCCCGCCGATGGGCAGGACCCGGCCCTGGAGGGTGACCTCGCCGGTCATGCCGACCTCGGCACGGACCGGACGGCCGGTCAGCAGGCTGGCCAGCGCCGTCGTCATGGTCACGCCCGCGCTGGGGCCGTCCTTGGGGACCGCGCCCGCGGGCACGTGGACGTGGTAGCGGCGCCTGGCGATGTCGGGGTCGGTGATGCCGAGCTCGCCGGCGTGGGCCCGGACGTAGGAGAGGGCGATCGAGGCCGACTCCTTCATCACGTCGCCGAGCTGGCCGGTGAGGGTCAGCCCCGGCTCCCCGTCCATCACGCTGGCCTCGATGAACAGCACGTCGCCGCCGGTGCCGGTGACGGCGAGGCCGGTGGCGACGCCGGGCACGGCGGTCCGCTCGGCCGCCTCGAAGAAGAACTTCTGGCGTCCCAGGTAGCCGCGGACGTCGCCGTCGTCGACCACCAGCGGGGTGGTGGTGCCACCGGCGGCGATCCGGGTCGCCGCCTTGCGCAGCAGCTTGCCGATCTCGCGCTCCAGGTTGCGGACCCCGGCCTCGCGCGTGTAGTCGCCGACCACGGTGCGCAGGGCCGCCTCGGTGAGGATCACCTCGTCGCCTCGCAGGCCGGTCTGGTCGAGCTGGCGCCCGAGCAGGTGGTCGCGGGCAATGGCCAGCTTCTCGTCCTCGGTGTAGCCGTCCAGGCGGACGACCTCCATCCGGTCAAGCAGCGGCCCCGGGATGGTCTCGACCACGTTGGCGGTGGCGATGAACAGCACGTCCGACAGGTCGAGCTCGACCTCCAGGTAGTGGTCGCGGAAGGAGTGGTTCTGGGCCGGGTCGAGGACTTCGAGCAGGGCCGAGGAGGGGTCGCCGCGCCAGTCGGCGCCGACCTTGTCGACCTCGTCGAGCAGGAACACCGGGTTCATGGTCCCGGCCTCCTTCATCGCCCTGGCGATCCGGCCCGGCTGGGCGCCGACGTAGGTGCGCCGGTGGCCGCGGATCTCGGCCTCGTCGCGGATGCCGCCGAGGGCGACCCGGACGAACTTGCGGCCCATGGCCCGTGCCACCGACTCGCCGAGGGAGGTCTTGCCGACCCCCGGCGGGCCGACCAGCGCGATGATCGCGCCGGCGCCGCGGCCGCCCTGGTCGGCCAGGCCGCGCTCACGGCGGAGCTTGCGCACGGCCAGGTACTCGAGGATGCGGTCCTTGACGTCCTCCAGGCCGGTGTGGTCGGCGTCCAGGACCCGCCGGGCCTCGGCGATGTCGAGCGCGTCCTCGGACTTCTCGCCCCAGGGCAGCTCGGTCATGGTGTCGAGCCAGGTCCGGATCCAGCCGTGCTCCGGGCTCTGCTCGCTGGTCCGCTCCAGGCGGCCGATCTCCCGCTCGACGGCTGCCCGGACGGCCTCGGGCATCTTGCCTTCCTCGACCTTGGCCCGGTAGGCGTCGATCGCGCTCTCGCCGTCCTCGCCCTCGCCGAGCTCCTTGCGGATGGCGGCCAGCTGCTGGCGCAGGATGAACTCGCGCTGGGACTTCTCCATGCCTTCGGAGACGTCCTTGCGGATGCGGTCCTTCAGCTCGACCTCGCCGAGGGTGTCGCGCGCCCAGGCCAGCACCTTCTCGAGGCGCTGCTCGACGTCAACCGTTTCGAGGACCTCGACCTTCTGCTCGAAGGAGAGGTCGGGGGAGTAGACGGAGGTGTCGGCGATCTGGCCGGGGTCGGTCATGCCGCGAAGCAGCTCGGCGACCTGCTGGGCGCCGCGCGCCTCCAGGATGTTCTCGACCACCGCCCGGTACTCGCGGGCGAGCTGCATGGCCCGGTCGCTGGCGGGCGGGTCGACCAGCTGCTCGACCTCGACCCAGGTGGCGGTCCCGGTGCCGGCGACGCCGGCCCCGATGCGGGCCCGGTGCAGGCCGCGCACGACCACCGCGAGCTGGCCGTTGGGCAGCTCGCCGGCGTTCTCGATGGTGGCGACGGTGCCGACCGTCGCGTAGCGGCCGTCGACCTTGGGCACCAGCAGGAGCTGGCCGCTGGCGTCGCCGGCCGCGCTGGCCGCCGACCGCGACTCGGGGGTCTCCAGGGTGGCGGTCACGACCATGCCGGGCAGAACGACCCCGCTGGTCAAGGGCAGGAGGGGAAGGGTCTCGGTCGCGAGCTCAGGCATTGGTTCTCCAGGTCAAAGGGGTGTGACGCCAGCTTCAACGCAACACCCGGCTCCGATATTTCCCTGGAGACCAAAGACCTTTGAAGTCCTCAGGTGACGGTGACGGTTCCCTTCATCGCCCCTGGGTGGTACTTGCAGATGAACTGGTAGCTGCCGGCGGCAGGCGCCGTGAAGCTGATGGTGGCGTCCTCGCCACCATCGATGTCCTGGTTGGCGTTCCCCTCGGTGAAGGTGAAGTTGTGCTTGATGCTGTCCTGGTTGGAGACCTCGAGCTTGTAGCTGGTCCCGGAGGTGAGCTGGAGGTTGGTGGTGTCCCATGCGGTGCCCTTGGCGGTCAGCTTGAGCTCGTTCTCGCCGCCCCCGCCGGCGGCGGTGGTCTCGGGGGCGGTGGTGGTCTCGGGGGCCGCGGTGGTGGCGCTGGCGGTGCCGCCGCCCTCGTCGTCGCCGCCGCAGCCGGCGGCGGTAAGGGCGAGCACCACGGCCAGCGCACCAGCGACCAGGCAACCGCGTCGTCGCATGCAGACCTCCCGTTGTGGGTGGGCCGCGGTCGCGGCCGTCAGCAGCCTAACCCGCACCGGTGGCCTACGATTCCCCACCCAGATGCTCGGCGATCTTGTACAGCTGGTCCTGGTCGATCGTGCCGATCAGGCACCAGACGATGCTGTCGGCACGCCACCAGTAGCTGCCGTGCCTTCCCCAGCGGTAGGCCTTCAGGCCGCCCCCGTCCGGTGCCTTGGCCACCCGGGGCAGCTCGCCCCGCCAGCGCATGAGCGTGACCCGCCCGCCGGCGTCGTCCCGGTACTCGGCGACCGCCGCCAGGTGCCCGGCCAGGTCGCGGGCCTCCCAGCCCTTCTTCTGGAGACCGAAGCCGGCCAGGTCGGGCGTGCGGGCGGCCGGCCCAAGGACCGCGAACAGCCGCTCGGCCGTGGCGTCGTCCGGGGTGCCGAGCCCGTCCTGGCCCTTGGCGTGGTAGGAGCCCCAGGCGGCGGCGAGCGGGCTGCCCGGGTCTGGAGCCGGCACCACCAGCAGGGAGGCGGCGACCACGGCGGCGCAGGCCAGCATCGCCGCGGCCAGGGCGATCCAGTGCCGGCGCCGTGTCGGCCGGCGGGAGGAGGCAGCGGGCCGGCCGGGTCCATTCCGCAAGGATTGCTCCGCCTCGGCCTCCGCTCGCAGGCTCTCGGCCCGCAGCGCCCCCCTGACCGCCTCCCGTGTGTGCAGCGGGACCGGGACCGTGGAGGCGCGCAGCAGCGCGGTCAGCTGGCGGTCCAGCAGCACCTGGGAGGCGCAGTGGCTGCATGCGGCGACGTGCTCGCGGGCGGCCAGCAGCTCGGTCTGCTCCAGCTCGCCGAGGCTGAAGGCGGTGAGCCGGACCCTGAAGTCCTCACAGGTCATCGGCTTGCACCCTTCCAAGCTCGGGCAGCAGCATTGCCTCGAGGCGACGCCTGGCGCGGTGGAGGCGGGACAGGATGGTGCCGCGGGGCACGTCCATGACGGTGGCCGCCTCGGCGCAGGACAGGCCGTTGATGTCGACCAGGATCACGGCCATGCGGAAGTCCTCGGGGAGCCGCGCGATCGCCCGCCGTACCGCCTCCCGGTCCAGCTCGCGGACGGTCTGCTCCTCCGGGCCGGGCTCGTGGCTCGGCAGCTCGAGGGTCGGGTCGGCCTCGCCCTCGTCCAGCCAGACCAGCGGCATGCGACGGCCGCGACGGTACTGGGTGCAGAACAGGTTGTACTGGATCCTCAGCAGCCAGGCCCGGCAGTTGCTGCCCGGTTCGAAGGTGTCGAACGACCGCAGCGCCCGCAGGAAGGTCTCCTGGGTCAGGTCCTGGGCGGTGGCCTGGTCTCCGGCCAGCCGTATGGCCGCGTCGTACAGCGCATTCATGTGCGGGACAGCGGCCGCCTCGAAACCTTCAAGGTCCACGAAGAACCTCACTTATCGCCGCGCGGTGCCGCCTCTCCTTGTCACCGGTAACTCGCCACGATCAGTGGCGATTCCCTACCCGGCGGTCCCCGATCCATGTGGGGGGAGCTCGTTCTCCCCACGGCCCCCCAGGAGCGCCG
>DATHIG010000401.1:0-3687 GCA_035490035.1 Actinomycetes bacterium | reverse complement strand
GCTGGGCCACCAGATCCAGCGGCCGACGTCCAGGTTCAGGGCGGTGACCAGCACCGAGCGGACGATGAAGGTGTCAAGCAGCACCCCGAAGGCCACCGCGAAGCCGATCTCGGTGATGAACACCAGCGGCAGCGTGCCCAGGGCGGCGAAGGTCCCCGCCAGCACCACACCCGCGGAGGTGATCACCCCGCCGGTGGCGGCCAGGCCGATCAGCGCGCCCCGCCGGGTGCCGTGGCGCCTGGCCTCCTCGTGCACCCTGGTCATCAGGAAGATGTTGTAGTCGGTGCCCAGCGCGACCAGGAACACAAAGGTCCACAGCGGGAACGCCGGGTCGGCCCCGGCGAACCCGAACAGGTGGTCGAAGGCCAGGGCGCTGACCCCCAGCGCGGCCGCGAACGACAACACCACGGTGGCGACCAGCAGCAGTGGGGCCACGATGGCGCGCAGCACCAGCCCGAGGATGATCAGCACCACCGCCAGCACCAGCGGCACCACCAGGTTGGTGTCGTGGCGGGTGGCGCGCTGGATGTCGAGGTTGACCGCGCTGCCACCGCCGACCTTGGCGTCGGCCCCTGGGATCGCGTGGACGCTGGCGCGCAGCCGTTCCACGGTGTCGAAGCCCGCTTGACTGTCGGCGCTGCTGGTCAGCGTCCCCTCGACGTAGGCGAGGCCGTCCTTGACCACCGGACGGGTCACGGCCGTGACCCCAGGGGTGGTGGACACGGCCGCCTGCAGCTGCGGCGCGGCGCTGGCGTTGCCGATGACCTGGACCGGGTTGCCGGCGCCGGCCGGGAAGTGGCGGGCCAGCACCTGCTCGCCGGTGACCGCCTCGGGCTTGGTACGGAAGGAGTCCTTGCCCTGCAGGCCGTTGGCCTCCAGCCCGGTCACCCCCAACGCCAGCGATCCCAGCACCAGCGCGGTCACCATCCACACGACCCGGGGCCGGCGGGCCATGCGCTGCCCGATCCGCGCCCACAGGCCCCGCTCGGTCGGCTCGGCCGAACCCACGGTTGGCCGCAGCGGCCAGAACACCCAGCGCCCGAAGACCACCAGCAGCGCCGGGAGCAGGGTGATCATGGCGCACAGGCCGACCGCGACGCCGATCGCCATCACCGGGCCGAGGCTCTTGGTGGAGTTCAGCTCGGCCACCAGCAGGGTCAGCAGGCTCAGGATCACGGTGGCGGCGCTGGCGATGATCGCCGGGGCGGCGCGACGCAGCGCCACCGCCATGGCCTGGTGGCGGTCGGCGTGGCGGCGCAGCTCCTCGCGGTAGCGGGCGGTCAGCAGCAACGCGTAGTCGGTCCCGGCGCCAAACACCAGCACCGTCAGGATGAACGCACTCTGGGCGTTGACGGTCAGCCCGGCGTTCTTTGCCAGCAGGTAGATGACCGCCTGGGCGGCGGTCAGGGCGACGAACACGGTCGTCAGCGGGAGCAGCCACAGCACCGGGCTGCGGTAGGTCAGCAGCAGGATGACGATCACGATCACCGCGGTGATGTACAGCAGGGTGGAGTCGAACCCCGAGAACACCTCGCTGAAGTCGGCGAAGTACCCGGCCGGCCCGGTCACATACACCCCCAGCCCACCCGCGTCGGCCCGCGCGATCGAGCGCATCTCCTCGATCCTCGGGGCGAGCTCCTCCCAGCCGTTGCCCTCCTCCGCGACCTTGATCGGCACGACCACCTGCAACGCCTGGCCGTCCTCGGACGGGATCGGGCCAAGGACCTTGCCGCTGACGTCCTTGACGCCGGCGAACTTCTTCACGTCGGCGGCGACCTTGGCCTGGTCGGCCGCGGTGACGGCGCCGCCGGAACGCTCATAGACCACCAGGGCCGGGAAGACGTCGCTGGGCGTGAACCGCGCGGCCAGGTCGACTACCTGGGTCGACTCGGCGTTGTTGGGCAGCCACGCGGAGGAGTCGTTCTGCTGGGCGCCGTTGAGCTTGCCGGCCAGCGGCCCCGCGACCGCGACCACCGCGATCCAGAGGGCGAGGACCGTCCACTTGGTCCACCGCCCACAAACGAGCCCCGCGATCCTCCTCGTTGCCGCTCGGTCGTTTTCCCGATCCAGATCGCTGTTTCGCATCGTTCCTCCCAGTCCAGGTGACGCTCGTTCCTAAGATGCTGGCCGGGGGCGAACGTGTGACATCGGGGGAACGTCGTCCCTGCCGGTCAGGGCATGGGTGATCACCGGGACACCTCGGCGACGTGGTTCGGGCCCTTGCGCCGCTCCGCGGAAACGGTGGAGATCACCGCGTCCGCACCGTCGATTGCCCTGCGGACTGTATGCGGGTCGCGGCCGTCGTCCATGGCGACGGCCGCGAGTGTCGACGGGCCGACCAGGGCTGCCGGCCAGCGTGTGAAGGCGGTGCGCTGGTGATCGCGGCGCAGTCCCTCGGCGAGAATGTAACGTCCGGTGCGGCCGGTGGCGCCGACGACCGTGATCCTCATCGCAGCCTCCCGCTGCGTGCGGACGGGTCGGTGGAGGCTCGGCCCGCCCGACCGCCACAGCACGACGGCCAGCACCACCGCCAGCAGCGCGAGCAGGGGGATCAGCAGCATCCCGTTGATCGCATGCCATTGGCGCCAGGCGGTGTTCCCGTCCAGGAACAGGCCGGCGAAGACCGCCTGCGCGAACACCAGCAGGGCAAGCAGTCGCAGCACCAGGTGCAACGCCGCGGCAATCCCGGGCCGGCTGCCGGTGGGACGGCCTGTGCTCTGTACGGCCATGGCTTGCCTCCTGCGTGTCGAGCTCCCCAGGTGGTGATGGACGGTCGTGGCGTCTGCGGGTCGATGCTCCCCCGACGCCGCGCGCCCGTCGTCGGCTCCCGGACGCCAACCGGGGCATCCCGCCGGCGTACGCGGCGGGTGCCGGCCTACGCGCGCGGGCGTAGCCGGCTGCGCCCCTGGGCCGATCCGGCCGCCGTCGGCGGCGGCTACGATGACCCCATGGGCCCGACCGCCACGCGGCTACGCCTGCCGGTGCAGGCGCAGGACGCTGTGCTCGCGGTCTCCGTCGCGCTCTTCCAGCTTCTGGGGACCTACCGCGCGACCGGCAACCAGACGGGCGCCCAGTCGCTCGGCGACCCCGACGGCCTCGGCTACCTGCTGCTGACCGCGGGCGGCCTGGTCCTGCTGCTCCGGCGCCGCTGGCCGGTGGCCGTGTTCCTCACCACCACCGCGATCGGCCTGGTGTACTACGCGGCCGGCTACCCGGACGGGCCGGCGACGATCGGGCTGTTCGTCGCCACCTACACCCTCACCGCGCAGGGCGACGGGCGACGGTCGCTGCGGCTCGCCGCGGCCGGCATCACTGTGCTCGCCGTCGGGTGGCTGCTGGCGGCCGACTTGGAGTCGTTCAACCCTGTCGGGTGGGTGCTGTTCCGGATCGGCACGGCCGTAATGGCGGCGACGCTGGGCGAGTCGGTCCGCGGCAGGCGGGTGCTGGCGGCCGAGGCGGTGGCGCGGGCGGAGCGGGCCGAGCAGACCAAGGAGGAGGAGGCACGGCGGCGGGTGGACGCCGAGCGGCTGCGGATCGCCCGGGAGGTCCACGACACCGTCGCCCACGCCATCGCCGTCATCAACGTCCAGGCAGGGGTCACCGCCCATGTGCTGGACAAGCGACCCGAGCAGGTGCGCGAGACGCTGGTCACGATCGAGCAGACCAGCGCCCGGGCGCTGGGAGAGC
>DATHIG010000400.1:0-6551 GCA_035490035.1 Actinomycetes bacterium | reverse complement strand
ATCGCGTCCAGGGCCTGGGGGTCGGCGCTGGCGTCGGTGACCAGCTCGCCGACGCCGGCGATGTCGTCCAGTGAGCAGATCCTGGCCAGCAGGACGCGTCCGACCTTGGAGCCGTCGGCGACCACCACCACCCGGTTGGCGCGCCGGATGGTGGTGGCGTTGGTGTGCGCCTCGATCTCGTCATGGGTGGTGAGGCCGCCGGCGGCGCTGATCCCGTCGACGCCGACGATGGCGACCTCGATGTTGAACCCGGCAAGGGTCTGCTCGGCGAGCGGACCGACCAGCTCGTAGGACTGGGTGCGGGTGACCCCGCCGGTCACGATCAGCTTGAGCCGGGGGCGTAGGGCCAGCTCGGCCGCGATGTTGAGGGCGTTGGTGATGACCGTGAGGTCGGAGCGGTCGGCGACCAGCCTGGCCACCTCGCTGGTGGTGGTCCCGCCGGTGAGGCCGAGGGTGAGCCGCCCGCGGGGCAGCCGGGCGACGGCGTGCCTGGCGATCAGGCGCTTCTGCTCGCGGTGCTGGCCGCCCCGGTAGCGGACCGGCAGCTCGTAGGCGACGTCGTGGGCGACCGCGCCGCCGTGGGTGCGGGTGAGCAGCTTCTGGTCCTCGAGCATCTGGAGGTCTCGCCGGAGGGTGGCGGCCGAGACCCCGAACGAGGCGGCCAGGTCGGTGGCGCTCACCGAGCCATGGGCGGCCAGCCGTTCCAGGATGGCCGAGACCCGGTCGGCGCGGCGCAGCGAGTCCCGGTACATGCGGTCCTGTCTCCTGTCCGAGCCGTCCGGACGGGACGGTTGGCCGGCAACGCGCCGTCAGAATAGTTCACTTGACCACGATCCGCGATCGTTGTTGCGCGCTTGGCGCGTGGAACCGACAATCTCGCGTATGCCAACCATCACCTTCCTTGGGGCCGGCAGCGCGGTGTTCACCCGCGAGCTGCTCGCCGACATCCTCGGCTTCCCGGAGCTGGCCGGTGCCCGGATCGTGCTCCACGACATCGACGCCGAGCGGCTGGAGACGGCCGAGGCGATCGCCGGCCGCACCGCCGAACAGCTCGGGGCCGCTCCACAGATCGTGCCGACCAGCGACCGCGGCGCCGCCCTGGACGGGGCCGACTACGTGGTGAACACCATCCAGGTCGGGATGCTCGGGGCCACCGTGCGCGACTTCGAGGTGCCGGCCTCGTTCGGGTTGCGGCAGACGATCGGGGACACCATCGGCGTCGGCGGGATCTTCCGCGGGCTGCGGACCTTCCCGGTGCTGGAGGCGATCGCCCGGGACATGGCCGAGGCCTGCCCCGACGCCTGGCTGCTCAACTACACCAACCCGATGGCGATGAACGTCGCCTACCTTGCCGCGGTCGCGCCGGCCCTCAAGGTGGTGGGGCTCTGCCACTCGGTCTACTGGACGGTCCGCGGCCTGTGCGAGGTCGTCGACGTGCCGTACGAGGAGGTCTCGTACTGGAGCGCTGGCGTCAACCACCAGGCCTGGCTGCTGCGCTGGGAGCGGGACGGCGCCAGCCTCTACCCCCTGCTCGACCAGGCGATCGCCCGCGACCTGGAGCTGCGCCGGCGGGTGCGGGTCGACATGTACCGGCGGCTCGGCTTCTACCCGACCGAGACCAGCGAGCACTCGGCCGAGTACGTCCCCTGGTACCTACGCCACGACCGCGAGGTCGAGCGGCTGCGCATCCCGGTCGGCGAGTACCTCCGGGTCAGCGAGGCCAACCTGGCCGAATACCACGCCACCCGGCGCACCCTGCGGTCCGGCGAGCCCCTGCCGCTGGAGCGGGAGGTCACCGAGTACGCGCCCCAGGTGATCCACAGCATCGAGACCGGCACCCCACGGCGGATCTTCGGCAACCTCCGCAACACCGGGCTCATCACCAACCTGCCGGCCGGGTACGCGGTCGAGGTCCCCTGCGCCGTCGACCACCTCGGCGTCCAGCCGCTGCAGGTCGGCGCGCTGCCCCCCCAGTGCGCGGCCGTCAACCGGGGCTTCGTGAGCGTCGGCGAGCTGACCGTCCAGGCCGCCGTCAGCGGCGACCCGCGCCTTGTCCGCCAGGCCGCGATGGTCGACCCGAACACCGCGGCGACCCTGACCGTTGACGCCATCTGGGAGCTGTGCGACGCCCTGACGGCCGCCCACGGCGACCTGCTGCCCGAGCCGCTCCGGGTGCCGGTCCCGCTGTGACCGCCGGCGCGGCCGGCCGCGGCCGCGCCGGCGACCGCGCCTGGGTCCGCCTGGTCCCGCCCGGCTGCCCGCCTCAGCCAAGGCCGAGCAGGCGCCGCGCGTTGCCGGCATACACGCTGGCCTGCACGTCCGCGGGCAGGTCGAGGGCGGACACCTGCCAGCGGCCCTGGGGCGGGACCGGGCTGCCCGGCGCGTAGGCGAAGCACTCGTCGTCGGTGCCAAGGAACCGGTACCAGGTCCGGTAGGCCTGGCGATCGGGCGGGAACTCGTCGGTGCCGAACAGCACCCGGTCGGGGTGGCCGACCAGCAGGCGGCGGGCCGCCCGCGGCCGGCGGCCCAGCTCGGCCATGCGGGCGCCGAGGTCGAGGTGGAAGTTCGGGTAGGAGACGAGCATCCGCTCCACCCAGGCGAGGTCCTCGGCCGCGCAGCCGACGTGGGCGCCGACGAAGGTGGTTCCCGGCGTCGACGCCACCACCGCCTCGAGGGCGGCCAGCAGCCGGTCGAACGACGGCTGGCCGGCTCCTCCGACCCACCAGCCGGGGTGCTCCAGCAGCTCCTCGAGCCGCTCGTTGTGCCGGTCAAGGGGCTGGAAGAAGGCGAGCGGGTCGGCGGTGTGGATGACCACCGGCAGGCCCAGCTCGCCGGCCGCCACGAACACCTCGGCCAGCCGGGGATCGTCGGGCAGCACCCGCCGGCCGCGGGCGTCCTCGACGGCCAGGCCCAGGTCCTTCCAGACCTTGACCCCGCGGGCGCCGGCCGCCCTGGCCGCCTCCAGGCCTCTGAACAGCGTCGCGGTCGGGTCGGGCCGGCGCAGGGCCGACCAGTTCAGGTGACAGTAGGTGGCGAAGCGGCCGGGATGGGCGCGGTCGTAGCGGTCGAGGTTGGCCTCCAGCTCCTGGCCCCAGCGGCCGTCCAGGTTGACGATCGCGGCCACGCCGACCTCGTCCATCAGGTCGAGCAGCGCCGGGACGTCGGGCGCGGTCCAGCCGCCGTCCGGGTGCAGCCATCGCCCCAGGTGGTTGTGGGCGTCGACGGCGGGCAGCGGCGGCTGGGCCACCGAGGTGGTCGGACGTCGGAGCGCCGGGATCGGCGCGTAGTCACGCAAGGGCAGGCCGGTCAGGGCGGCCAGGTCCGGCGGGGGGACGCTATCCTCCACGAACGCGCATCCTAAATGTTCGTTTGGCTTCGAAATCTTGCTACTCGCTCATAAACAAGCATAATCATTTCCCATGAGCGCGACCAGTCGCGAGATCGCCAGCCAGCCGGGCCTCTGGGAAACGGCGCTCTCGCTCGCCGCCGAGGTCGGCGGGCCGCTGGTGGCGCCGGGCGAGCGCGTGCTCGCGGTCGGCTGCGGCACCTCGGCGTTCGTGGCCCAGAGCTACGCCACCCTTCGCGAGCGGGCCGGGTTCGGTGAGACCGATGCCGCCTACGCCTCCGAGCTGCCGGCCGGCCGCCACTACGACCGGGTGGTGGCGATCACCCGGTCGGGGACCACCACCGAGGTGCTGGACGCGCTCCGCGCGCTGCCCGCCGCGACCACCCGGGTGGCGGTCACGGCGGTGCACGGGCAGCCCGTGGACGGCCTGGTGGACGAGCGCATCCTGCTCGATTTCGCCGACGAGGCCAGCGTGGTCCAGACCCGCTTCCCGACCACCCTGCTCGCCCTGGCCCGCGGCGCGCTCGGGCACGACGTGGCTCGGCTGGTCGGCGACGGCCAGGCCGCCGTCGAGGGGGCGCTCCCGGTCGACCCGGCCAGCTTCGAGCATTTCGTGTTCCTCGGCAGCGGCTGGACGATCGGCCTGGCCCACGAGGGCGCCCTGAAGCTCCGCGAGACCGCGCAGGCGTGGTCGGAGTCCTACCCGGCGATGGACTACCGGCATGGCCCGATCGCCGTTGCCGGGCCGCGAAGCCTGGTCTGGATGCTCGGCCGGCCGCCGGGCGGGCTGGCCGGCGTCGTGGCCGGCACCGAGGCCACCGTCCACAGCGACCGGCTCGACCCGCTGGCCCAGCTGCTCCTGGTCCAGCGGCTCGCCCTCGGCCTGGCCGCCGCCCGCGGCCTCGACCCCGACCGGCCGAGGCACCTCGCGAGGTCGGTGGTGCTGGCCCCGACCCCCTCACCCGCGCCCACCTCGATCCGGAGGGCACCATGACCTTCAGCGGCCTCAAGGGGTAGCGGTCATGGCGGCCAGCGCCTCGGCCATCGACGGCTGGGCGTCGATCCCGCCGGGGGCGCGCGTTGACAGGGAGCCGCAGGCCACCGCCAGGGCGAGGCTCTCTGGCAGGTCTCGACCGGTCAGCCGGCCGGCCAGGAAGCCGGCATCGAAGCTGTCACCGGCGCCAACGGTGTCGGCGACAGCGACCACCAGCCCGCCCGCCCGCACCGGCTCCCCCCCGGCGTAGGCCAGCGCGCCCCGTGCTCCGCACTTGATCACCGGGAGCAACCCCCTGGCGGCCAGGTCGTGGGCGGCGGCGGCCAGGTCGCCGTCGGTCCTGCCGGCGATCGCCAGCGCCTCCCGCTGGTTGGGCAGCAGCACGTCGGTGACGGCCAGGATCTCTCGCAGGCCGCCGTCCCAGCGGCCGGAGGGGTCGTCGTTGGTGTCCAGCGAGGTCCCCGCCCCGGCGGCCCGCGCCGTCCGGAACAGCTCGGCGATCCCATCGGCCAGCCGCGGCTGCAGGAACAGCGAGCTCACGTGCAGGTGCCGGGCCCGGGCGACCAGCTCGAGGTCGACGTCGTCGGCGGCCAGCGACCCAAGGCACCCCGGCGAGGTGAGGATCGCCCGGTCGTCGTCGCGGACCAGCACCACCGTCATCGCCGTCGGCAGGGAGGGGTCGACCACGCAGCCGCCGGTGTCGACGCCGCGGTCGGCCAGGGCGGCCAGCACGAAGCGTCCGGCGGCGTCGTCGCCGACCCGGCCGACGAAGGCGACCCGCAGGCCGAGCCGGGCCGCCCCGCAGGCCAGGATGGCCGCCGACCCGCCGAGCGTCAGGGACCCGGCCGCGACCAGCTGCTCCCGCTGCCCGAAGGCGAGCCGGCGGGGCGCGCCGGCCAGCACGACGTCGGGGTTGGCGTCACCGACCACCAGCAGGTCGAGGTCGTCCACCACCGGCCCCCGGGATGTTGATGAGTGCGTGAAAGAACGCTTGAATGAACACAAACGAGCATACTGAGGATCCGTGATCCTGACCATCACGCTCAACAGCGCCCTGGATGTCACCTACCGGCTGGCCGCCGTCCGCTGGGGTGAGGCCAACCGCGTCGAAGAGGTTCGGAAGCTGGCCGGGGGCAAGGGCATCAACGTCGCCCGCGTCCTCCAGGCGCTCGGCCACCAGGCGGTGGTCACCGGCTTCGCCGGCGGGCCCACCGGAGAGGAGGTCCGGACCGACCTGGCCGCCGCCGGGTTGCACGACCGGCTGGTGCCGATCGCCGGCGAGACCCGCCGCACGGTCGCCGTGGTGGAGACCGGCGCCGGCGGCGGGACGACGCTGTTGAGCGAGCCTGGCCCGCGCGTCACCGCTGCCGAGTGGCGGCGCCTGCTCGAGCACGTCGGCGGGCTGCTCGGCGGCGCCGAGGCGATGGTGGTCTCCGGCAGCCTCCCCCCTGGCATCCCCCCGGACGGCTACGCGACCCTCGCCCGGCAGGCGGCTGCCGCCGGCGTTCCCGTGCTGCTCGACGCCGACGGCGAGGCCCTGCGCCGCGGGGTGGCCGGACGGCCGGCGGTCGCCAAGCCGAACGCCGAGGAGCTGCGGCGGGCGACCAGCGCCCCGGATCCCGTGGCCGGCGCCGAGGCGCTGCGGCGGGCGGGGGCCGAGTCGGTGGTGGTCTCGCTCGGCCGGCACGGCCTGCTCGCCTGCACTCCCGAGGGTGGCTGGCGGGCCGCCCCGCCGGAGCGGGTGGTCGGCAACCCAACCGGCGCCGGGGACGCCGCCATGGCCGCCCTGGCCGTCGGCGTGGCCGGCGGCCAGCCGTGGCCGCGACGGCTCGCCCATGCCGTCGCGCTGTCGGCCGCCGCCGTCCGGGCGCCGCTGGCCGGCGGCTTCGACGCGGGCGCCTACCGTGCCTACCTGGGTCAGGTCCGGGTGGCTCCCCTGGCCGCCGGCGAGGAGGACCAATGCCGCTGGTGACCACCGGCGAGCTGGTCGCCGAGGCCCGTGCCGCCGGCCACGGCGTGGCCGCCTGCAACGTCATCACCCTGGAGCACGCCGAGGCGGTGGTGGCCGGCGCCGAGTCCGCCGGCCGCCCGGTCGTGCTGCAGGTCAGCCACAACGCGGTGCGCTTCCACGGCGGCCGCCTGGAGCCGATCTCGGCCGCGTGCCGGTCGGTGGCGGCGGTGGCGGACGTGCCGGTGTCGCTCCACCTCGAC
>DATHIG010000399.1:0-9321 GCA_035490035.1 Actinomycetes bacterium | reverse complement strand
CTATCCCGAGCTGCTGGAGGAGGGGCTGGAACCGGTCAAGCTGACCGCGGTCTGGCTCATGATGAACATGGAGCCGAACCTGGTGGTGGACATCGGCGACTTCATCGACAAGAAGATCGAGAGCCTGGCCTGCCATGTCACCCAGCTCGGCGACGACACGGACGAGGACATGGGGTTCGTGCGGGGTATGGCCGAGTTCTCGGCCGCCGAGCAGCCGTTCCGGTATGGCGAGGCGTTCCGGGTGTTCCGGTTCGACCTGCCCTGGGACCCGCCGCGGGCCGAGCCGGAGGCCCCGCTCAGCGAGGCCTGACCTTCCGGCTCCGGCACACGCCAAGGGTGCAGGATCAGACGACGGTGAGGCGGACGTCGAGGTTGTCGCGGGTGGCCCTTGAGTAGGGGCAGCGCTGGTGGGCCTTGGCGACCAGCGCTTCGGCTTGGTCGCGGGGCGTGTCGGGGATGGTGACCCGGAGCTCGACGTCGAGGGCGTAGCCCTCCTCGGGGTGCTTGGCCAGGCCGACCAAAGCCGTCACCGACGTCCGGCCGAGCTCGATCTTGTCCCGGCGGGCGACCGAGGCCAGGGCGTTGTCGAAGCAGGCGGCGTAGCCGGCCGCGAACAGCTGCTCCGGGTTGGTGCCCTCGCCAGAGCCGCCGACCTCCTTTGGTGGGTTGATCGGCGTGTCGATCGCGCCGTCGGAGGAGCGGGCGTGGCCGTTCTTGCGTCCTCCGGTGGCGGTCGCCTCTGCGGTGTAGAGCACCTCCATGGGTCCCTCCTGGTGAGCGTGGCGTCGGGCCCCCTCAGGCCGATCATGCCGGAGGGCGGCCTCCCTTGCCGTTCGAACCAGGCGCAGGAGGGGGCAGTGGGTGGCCGGCCACGACCTCGCCAGCGACCTGGCTGACCCGACGGCGGACGGCGCGGGCGGCCTTGCGCAGGCGGTCGAAGGCGCCGGCCGGGTCGAGGCCCTCGCGCTCCATCAGGATGCCCTTGGCCTGCTCGATCACCACCCGGTGGTGGAGGGCGTGCTCGAGCTGGCCGATGATCTGGGCGTTGGCCTGCGACTCGGCGGCGGCCCTGATCAGGGCCGCGACCACGCCGGCGTAGGTGATCAGCGACTCGACCTCGAAGGCCTGCCATGGCCGGCCGGGGCGGCGCACCATGGTCAGGGTGCCGGCGGGGCCAGCCGACCCCTCGACCGGGACGCAGAGCAGGCTGTTCACGCCGGCCAGGCCGGACAGCCGGGCCAGGGCCGGCCAGCGCCCGTCGCTGGGCAGGCAGGAGGTGCGGACGGCTGCGCCACTGGCCAGGACCTCGAGGGACGGGCCGGACCAGAGCTGCTGGGCCGCCTCCTCCAGCGCCTGGGCCAGGTCGCCGACGGCGACCGTCCCGCGCAGCTCGCCGGTCTCGTCGATCAGCACCAGCGCCACCCCGGCGACCAGGAACAGCCTGGTCGCGGCGACCAGGGCCGGGCGCACGACCGCGTCGAGCGCGTCCCCGCCGATCTGCGGCCGGGTCGGCTCGGGAACCGCCTGCTCCGACCCGTCCTCGTAGTCCTCCATGCCCTCTCCTGCTGGCCTTCGGGTGCTGGTCCTGGGGCAGCGGCCGTTGGCCCGTCCCAAGCCGGGGTCGCCCTGCCCGCCGCCCCAGGCGCGAACGCTCTGGGCGCGCCGACCGGCGTCGTCCCTCTACTGAATGCAACGCCCAACAGCCTCCCGCATTACGCACCGACCGTCGCGGCGAGCGACAATGGCATCGGCCAGATGGGACATCCAAGCCGTGAGGGGCCGTCCATGCGGTTCCGGGCATCGGCCACCGAGGCCGGGCACGAGGACATCCTGGAGCTGGAGCCGCTGCTCCGGCGGGTGGTGGCCGCACGGGTGCGCGACCCGCACACCGTCGATGACCTGGTCCAGGAGGCGCTGGCCAGGGTCATCGCCGTGCGTGGGCGGCTGGATGACGAGGCGGTCGCCCCGTATGCGATCGTCACCGCCCGCAACCTGGTCACCTCCCTGGCCAGGGAAGAGGAGCGGGCCCGGCGCCACCGGCCGCGCCTGGTCGACCCCAGCGAGCCTGAACGGCCCGAGGACGCAGTCCTCCGGCAGGAGGAGGCTGCCGCGGTCGAGGCCGCCCTGGCCGGGCTGCCCGACCACGAGCGGGAGGCGGTGCTGGCCCACGAGGTCGAGGGGGTCGACACCGCCACCCTGGCCGAGGCCAGACACTCGACCCCCGGCGCGGTCGGGGTCCAGTTGGCCAGGACGAGGGCGCGGCTCCGCCTCGACTACGTGCTCGCCCTGCGGCGGGTGGAGCTGCCGACCGCGCACTGCCGGCCGGTGCTGCTCGCCCTCTCAGCCGGCGACCGGCGCCGCCAGCTCGCCCTGGACGCCGGCGGCCACCTCATGCAGTGCCCGACCTGCGCATCTCTGAGCCGTCCGCTGGTCGAGCGCCAGCGGTCGATCGCGGTGCTGCTGCCGCTGCTGGCCCTGTGGTGGCTGTGGCGGCGGGTCTGGGCGTGGGCGCACCGCAAGCCGGTTCTGGCGTCGCTCGCCGCAGCCTCGGCGGCCACCGTGGCCGGCCTGGTGCTGGTGCCGCCCCTGCTCGAGCCCGACCAGGAGCCCCGGCCGTCGACCACGACAACCACCCTGCCGCCCCCGGCGGCGACCGCAGGGCCGGCGACCCCCGGGGGCGGCGGGTCAGGCGTGCGGCTGGTCGTGCCAGGCCGGTCCCTGCTGCCCGTGCCCGGCCGGGAGGTGCTGGCCAGGCACGCCGGCCAGCGGGTCAGGGGGGTGAACGTCCCGGCGCGGGCTGTCTCCGCCGACGAGGGGTTCTGGGTCGGCACCGGTGGTGGCGACCAGCTCTGGGTGCAGCTCATCGGCCAGGCTGAGTCGCCGTTCCGGGTGCGCCCCGGCCAACGGGCCACCTTCACCGGCCGGCTGGTCCCCAACCCGCCGGGCTTCGCCCAGCGAGTGGGGGTGGTGCCGGCCGAGGGCGCGGCCCTGATCGAGCGGCAAGGCCACCACATCGAGGTCGCCTACGCCGACATCAGCCTAGAGGGCGGCTGAGCCGCCGGCTCAGGGCAGGGTCACACCGGTGGCCGGTTCGGCGCCGGCCGGGAGGTCCGGCCCGGCCGCAGGTTGCCAGATCGCCTCGACCGCGACCAGCCCGACCAGCACCAGGTCGATCAGCACGATCAGGCCGATGGGCAACCCGATCGGCCAGACCAGGCCGAGGACCAGCGCGGCCGCCGCCGAACCGAGCCACAGCCACACCAGCTGGTCGGCGGTGCGGCGGACGGCGAGGCTGATGACCACGGTGGCGAGGAGGTACACGGTGGTGCCACCGCCCAGGGCGAGCGTGGTCGAGCGTTCGAGCTGGCCCGCGGCCGCCTCGCGGACCGCGTACTCGGTGCCGACCGCGACCGACACCAGGCCGGCCAGCAGCGGCAGGTGGGCGTAGTTCCAGACCAGGCCGCGGAGCACGCTGCGGACGGCGCCGTCGTCGATACGGTCGAAGTAGAGCCACCACAGGCAGGCCACGGCCAGGAAGCCGCCGACGGCGGCGGCCAGCGTGCCCGCGGTCCAGTCGACGTCGGCGGCGCCCTGGGCGACGGAGATCACCGACTCACCGAGCACGATGAGGGTGAACAGGCCGAAGCGCTCGACCAGGTGGCTGGCGTGGACGGGCGCCTTGACGATCTGGCGGCGGCCCACCCAGGGGGCGGACAGCTCGATGACCAGGGCAACCGCCCAGAGCGCATAGCGCGCCGGCTCGGGCACGAACACCGACACCAGCCAGAGGGAGGCGCCGATCGAGAACGCCGTGAGGAACAGGTTGAGCAGCGGCCGGGCCGCGGCGGCGTGGCGCCGGGCCCGCGCGTTGAGCAGCAGCACGATGCCGCGGACGGCCACGAAGGCCAGGGCGAACTGCGCCGAGCCGCCGTGCAGGGCGTCGTGGACGCTGAGGGCCATGGCGATGACCGCCAGCATCCCGGCCAGCACCAGCACCCGGTGCAGCAGGTCGTCGGTGTCGAACCGGTCGGCGTACACCGTGTAGCCGACCCAGGCCCACCAGACGGCGACGAACAGTCCGGCCGTTCCCAGGAAGTCCCCGAGGGTGCGGTAGTCCTCCAGGGTGTGGACCACCTCGGCGATCGAGATGACGAAGACCAGGTCGAAGAACAGCTCGAGCCAGGTCGCGTGCCGCTCCCCCTGGTCGGCCTCCAGGGTGCGGAGCCGTGGCGGCCGGAGCCACCGCTGCCGTTGCGACGTCGCCATCCGCGCCTCCGCTTACATGATTACTGCCGGTTGCCGCAGCGAACGCCCGCCGCCCGGCCAGCATTCCCGGTGACCGTGGTAGCGTGCCCCGGGGCCGCTGGGAGGAGAGCGCCGGTGACCGTCGAACCGATGTGGACACCTTCGCCGGAGCGGGTCGAGCGCTCGAACATGACCCGCTACCTGCGGTGGCTGCGGGAGCGGCGAGGGCTCCACTTCGGATCCTACGACGACCTGTGGCGCTGGTCGGTGGACGACCTCGACGCCTTCTGGGCCTCGATCTGGGACTTCTTCGAGGTCGGCGGGCCGGCGCCGAGCCCTGCCGTTGCCGAGCGCCGGATGCCGGGCGCCAGCTGGTTCCCCGGGGCGGCGCTCAACCACGCCGAGCTGTCGCTGCGCCGGCAGGACGACCACCCGGCGCTGCTGTTCGGCAACGAGACCGGCGAGCTCGGCACGGTCAGCTACGCGGAGCTGGGCCGACGGGTGGCCGCGATGACGGTCGGGCTGCGCCGGCTCGGGGTCGGCAAGGGCGACCGGGTGGCCGCCTACCTGCCCAACGTGCCCGAGACGGTGGTCGCCATGCTGGCGACGGCCAGTATCGGCGCCATCTGGTCGAGCTGCGCCCCCGAGTTCGGCGTGTCCAGTGTGGTCGACCGCTTCGCCCAGATCGAGCCCAAGGTGCTGGTCGCGGTCGACGGCTACCGCTACAACGGCTCCTGGCGCGACCGCCGCGACGCCCTCGCCGAGATCCGCCGTCGCCTGCCCAGCCTCCAGGCAACGGTGCTCGTTGGCGGGACCGGAGGCATCGAAGCCGACGGGACGGTTGGCTGGGAGTGGCTGCTGGAGCAGGGAGCAGGGGCCGAGCTGGTGTTCGAGCCGGTGGCCTTCGACCATCCGCTCTGGGTGCTGTACTCGTCCGGCACCACCGGGCTGCCGAAGGCGATCGTCCACGGCCATGGCGGGATCGCCCTCGAGCTGCTGAAGTCGATCTCGCTGCACCTGGATCTCGGGCCGGCCGACCGCTTCTTCTGGTTCACCACCACCGGCTGGATGATGTGGAACTTCCTGGTCGGAGGGCTGCTGCTGGGGTCGACGGTGGTGCTGTACGACGGCAGCCCCGGCCACCCGGACATGGGCGCGCTGTGGCGCTTCGCCGAGCGCAGCGGCATGACCTACCTGGGGACCAGCGCCGCGTTCATCCTGGCCAGCAGCAAGGCCGGGGTGGCGCCGGCCCGCGACGCCGACCTCTCGGCCCTGCACTCGATCGGCTCGACCGGCTCACCCTTGCCTCCCGAGGGCTTCGCCTGGCTGTACGAGCAGGTGGCTCCCGACATGCTGGTCGGGTCGACCAGCGGCGGCACCGACGTGTGCACGTCCTTCGTGACCTCCTGCCCGCTGCTCCCGGTCTACCCGGGCGAGATCCAGTGCCGCGCCCTCGGCGCCAAGGTGGAGGCGTTCGACGAGCAGGGCCGCCCGGTCGTCGGCGAGGTCGGCGAGCTGGTGGTCACCGAGCCGCTGCCAAGCATGCCGCTGTTGTTCTGGAACGACCCCGGCGGCGAGCGCTACCGCGACAGCTACTTCTCGACCTGGCCCGGTGTCTGGCGCCACGGCGACTGGATCCGGATCACCGAACGTGGAACCTGCATCATCAGCGGGCGCTCGGATTCGACCCTCAACCGGGGCGGCGTGCGGATGGGCACGGCCGAGTTCTACCGGGTGGTGGAGGCCCTTGACGAGGTCGTCGACAGCCTGGTGGTCGACGTCAGCGACCCTGGCGGCGAAGGCCGGCTGCTGCTGTTCGTGGTGCTGCGGCCGGGGATCGAGCTGGACGACGGACTCCAGGGGCGCATCCGGGACGCGGTCAGGACCGATCTCTCCCCCCGCCACGTGCCCGACCGCATCCAGGCCATCGCCGAGGTGCCAAGGACCCTCTCCGGCAAGAAGCTGGAGGTCCCGGTCAAGCGGGTGCTGACCGGGGTCCCGCTGGAGCAGGCGGTCAGCGAGGGCGCCCTGGCCAACCCGAGGGCCGTCCACGAGGTGGTCGCCCTCGCCCGCGCCGACGGGTAGCACCAGGCGGATCTGCCCGCGGTTGCGCAGATTTCCGCTTCGCGTGGGATGCTTACCGGTGGCCGATGCTCATGAGCCGGCCACTCAGGGTAGTGCGCTCTTGACACGACATTAGTCAGCGCGGTGACGTTTCTGCCGCGCCGATGCGTCGTCGACGTGGGCGGAGGCGGGTGCGCGAACCGGATGTGCTGCCCAACGGCAGCGGCGCCAGCTGGGACTGGTGGGGCTCGCGGGACCCCGCCGGCCGGCGGCCTTCGCGCGACCGGCCGCGGCGGCCGCTGGTGGCCGCGCTGCTCTCCTCCCTGGTTCCCGGGGCAGGCCAGCTCTATGTAGGGCAGCGCCGGCGGGGAACGGTGATGCTCGTGGTCACGGTTGTGTGCCTGGCCGCCGCCGCCGGGCTGTGGAGCGAACCGACGGCCGTCTCGCGCATGCTGGTGCAGCCGCGGGCGCTGCTGGCGCTGCTGGTGGCCGACGCCGGCCTGCTGGTGTTCCGGCTGGCGGCGGTCCTCGACGCCTACCTGCTGGCCACGCGGAGTGGCCGTCAGGCGCCGGCCGCGATGGCCGGCTGGCGGCGGGGCGCCGTCGCCGGGCTGGTGGCGATCATGGCCTTGACAACGGCCCCGCACGCGGCCGCCGCCTACTACGACCTGCAGGCCTATGACCTGCTGAGCTCGGTCTTCAGCGGCGAGGACCGCCAGTGGCAGGCCAGGGGCCGTGCCCTTCATCAGAGCGGCAACGGCCTGGTCACGGCCGTTCCGGGCCGGGTCACGGTGCTGCTGCTCGGCGGCGACGCCGGGCCGGGCCGGGCCGGGCTACGCACCGACACGATGATCGTGGCCAGCCTCGAGCTTGCGACCGGCAAGGTGTCGCTGTTCGGGCTGCCCCGGAACCTTGTCCAGGTGCCGCTGCCCGACGGCCCGGCGGCCGACTTCTTCGGCGGGTGCCGCTGCTTCCCGCGGCTGCTGAACGAGCTGTACGCGTTCGCCGAGGACGAGCGCCCCGACCTGTTCCCGCACAGCCGCCGCCCGGGGATCGCGGCGGTCGCCGGGGCGGCGGAGGAGCTGCTCGGGCTGCCCATCGACCACTACGCCCTGGTCGACCTGCTCGGGTTCGTCGACGTGGTCGACGCCCTTGGAGGCGTCACCGTCACCAACGGCAAGCCGTTGCGTATCGAGATCGACCGGCTGGGACGAGAGGGCGGCCAGCCGGCCTTCGTGGTGCAGCCGGGCCGCCGGCGCCTCAACGGCTTCACCGCCCTCGCGTACTCCCGCTCCCGCGAGACGACCAGCGACTACGACCGCATGCAGCGCCAGCGTTGCGTGCTCGGCTCGCTGGCCAGGCAGACCGATCCCGCCGAGCTGCTGCGGGCCTTCCCGCGGCTGGTCAAGGTGCTCAAGCGCAGCGTGGTCACCGACATCCCGGCGGGCCGGCTGCCCGGCCTGATCGAGGCGGCCGGCGGCCAGTCGGCCAAGGTGGCGACGATCGGCTTCCAGCCGCCGACCTACAACGCCGGCTGGTCATCCGGCTACCCGATCCCGGACGTACGCAAGATCCGGGGTGCCGTCCGCCGGATGCTCGGCCAGGCAGGCGTGACCACCACGACCCAGCCGGACCCCGACGGGCTCGGAGGGGGTACGGCCACCACCCGGACCACCACCGGCAACCGCGGCACCACCACCCGCAAGGCGGCCTGCACCACGGCCGGCTGACCCGGTCGGCCGGCTCCAGGCGTGGACGGCCACGGCGGGCCGGTCGCCGGCGGCCCCGAGCAGGTGGACGTGGCCGGGCGGGAACAGGGTGGTCGAGCCGGCCCTCCAGGTGGTGCGGCGGCCGGTGGTCCAGATGGTGGGGTCGAGGCACTCCTCGCTGAGCGTGCCCTCGGTGACCGTGAGCGCCACCGGTGAACCGCCGTGGTCGTGGGCCGGTGTGACCAGCCCGGCGGGCCAGCCGAGCAGCCAGGCCTCGACCTCCGGGGTGCTCAGGAGCGGGACCGACCATGCCCGGTCGGCCGGTCCGCGTCCAGGGTGGGCCCATCCGGACTCGGTCGCCAGGCGGGCGGTCAGCTCGACCAGTCCGGTCAAAGACCACGTGGGTGCGGCGGCGACAGCCGGGTGGCGGGCGGTGTCAATGGAGCGCACGGACGTCCTTTACGGTCGTGGTCCGGCGCTCGGGCGGCCCAGTGGCCGCGCGCCCGACGCCGGGCGGGGAGAAGATCCCAGGAACCGGCCCGAGCGGGCGGCTCGCCTCAGCAGGTGGGCAGAGCCGGGCGCCGGGCCCCGGGACACGCGCAGGACCCAATGCGCCTCGCGGCGGGGCGGGCGCGATCCAGGGTGGCGTTCCGGTGCGGCATCACAAACCGGAAGGGTGCCGTCGCGGCCCACGTGTGTCAAGCCCGCGAGCGCGCGAATCCCGCCTTTATCGGATCGCAACCATCTCGTGGCGCGGTGGTTGCCGGATCGCCCCGGCTGGTTAGGGGGATTCGGTTATGGTTTGGCCGCCTTTGGTGCCTGCGTCCCCCGGTGTACCGCCGTGCGGGCACCCGACAAGCGCCTGACCCGCCTGGATCGGCCCCCTTGTCGCGTCCCCGGGTACTTGAAAGGAGCACGACAGCATGAGGATCCGTCGCCGCCTGGGCGCGGCATCGGCAGTCGCTCTCGGAGCGCTGCTGCTGGCCACGGTGCTGGCCTCTCCCGCCCTGGCCTGGCACTCCAACGTCACCGTCACTGCCCGCTGCCTCGACGGCCAGGTCCGGGTGCACTACACCGTTCGGGCCTGGGAGACCGGGCACGAGGCGACCGTCGACGTCTCCTACGAGCTGAACGGCAAGGTCGAGCAGCTGCCCTCCGACGTGTTCGCGCCGCACCACAACCAGTTCTCCGGCCATTTCGACCTACCCGCCGGCACCACTGGAACGATCACCGTCACCGCCGAGGCTCACTGGAAGGGCGGCGAGGAGTCGACCAACGAGGGCAGCGACCAGCTCCCGCCGGC
>DATHIG010000398.1:0-4818 GCA_035490035.1 Actinomycetes bacterium | reverse complement strand
CAGGATCCTCGTACGTCTCGAGCGTATTGAACGGCTCGGGATAGTACTCGGCAGGACCAGTCGTGACCATTAGCCCGAGAACGCCCGCGTGGCCGCCCGGCCGAGGCCATCCTCGCGGAGGACCTGGCCACGACCTCGGCTTGACAGCCCATCTCCTTACATTCACCATCCCACTGGATGGTGAGGGGAGGGTGAGGGGATGGCTGAGGCGACAAGACCGAGAAGGTCACCATCAACCTGGGCCTGGTCGACCTGGGCCAGATCGACCTGCTGGTCCGGGAGGGCTTCTACGCCAACCGGACCGACTTCATCCGCACCGCCATCCGGGCGCAGCTGGCCACCCATGCCGAGGCCGTGACCGACACGGTGGCCCGCAAGACGATGGTGCTGGGCGTCCAGCACTACTCACGGCGGGACCTGGAGGCGGTGCGCGAGGCCGGGCAGCGGCTGCAGATCCGGGTGCTCGGGCTGGCCAGCATCGCCGACGACGTCTCGCCCGAGCTGGCCCTGGCCACCATCGAAGCCGTGGAGGTGCTCGGCGCCCTGCGGGCCAGCGCCCCGGTCAAGGCGGCCCTTGCCGGCCGCATCGTGTGAACTCAAGCGAAGGAACCAGTGCGATGGAGCAGCAGATGCAGGACACGACGGCCGAGGCGACCCCTACGCGCGCCGGGCTGCTCGCCTCGATGGCCGAGGCGAGCCCAGGCGACCGCGCCGGGCTGCTCGCCTTGATGGCCGAGGCGACCCGCCTCACGCGCGGCGGGCGGCTCGCCCAGGCGACCGCGCTGATCCAGCGGACGCTGGATCGCCGACCGGCCCAGGGCGCGCACACCTCGGCACCGATGCCTGGCCGGTCGACCCTGGTGCGGCCGGGCTCCGGTGCTCCGCCGCGTCCGGCGCCACCCCGGGTCCCCACTCCCCCGCGTCCGGCGCCACCACGGGTCCCCACTCCCCCGCGTCCGGCGCCACCCCGGGTCCCCACTCCCCCGCCGGTCGAGATCCCCGAGAGCGCCCGGTTCGTGGACCGGTCGTTCACCAACGCGGCCGGGACCCGGTCCTACAAGCTCTATGTGCCGAGCGGGTATGCCGGGCAGGCGGTGCCGCTGGTGGTGATGCTGCACGGCGGGACCCAGACCGCCGCCGACTTCGCCGCCGGGACGCGCATGAACCAGCTGGCCGAGCGGGACATCTTCCTGGTCGCCTATCCGGCGCAGCCGACCTCCGCCAACCAGCTGCGCTGCTGGAACTGGTTCCTGCCGGCCGACCAGCGGCGCGAGGCCGGCGAGCCGTCGCTGGTGGCCGGGATCACCCGGCAGGTCATGGGTGACCATCACGTCGACGCCGGACGGGTGTATGTGGCCGGGCTCTCGGCTGGGGGGGCCATGGCCGCGGTCATGGCCGCCACCTACCCCGACCTGTACGCCGCCGCCGGGGTCCACTCCGGGCTGGCCTACGGTGCCGCGCACGACGTGGCGTCGGCGTTCACCGCCATGAAGCAGGGGCCACCGGCGTCTGCCCGACGGGCGGCCGAGGGCGTCCCGTTGATCGTGTTCCAGGGGGACCGCGACCCCACCGTCGCTCCCGTCAACGCCGAGGCGCTGCTGGCCCCGTGGAGCCGGACGGCCAGCGCCGAAGCGACCCAGGGGCCGGGCTGGACGCGCCGCGTCTACCGTGATGGCGACGGCCGGGTGGTGGCCGAGTGGTGGACGGTGCACGGGCTCGGCCATGCCTGGTCGGGTGGAAGCCCGAAGGGCTCCTACACCGACCCCAACGGGCCCGACGCCTCCGCCGAGCTGGTGCGGTTCTTCGACCAGCATCCCGCAGCGCCCGCGCGCGGGCGGACCTGAGACAGCTCGGGAGCGGACGGCGCAGCCACCGCGTCGGGCGCCTGCTTCCGCCCGGTCAGGCGTCGGCCAGGTGCTCGGCGATGCGGTCGAAGAAGGACGACCAACCTTGGCCGGAGCGCTGGTACTGCTTGGCCGACAGGTGTCCGCGCTGCTGGAACAGCATCTCGGTGCGACCGTCGCCGAGGTCGGTGAGGACCACGATCACCAGCTCGTACCGTTCGTCGCCGGGCTGGTCGGAGATGGTGAAGACCAACCGCTTGGGCTGGACCACCTCGCGGTACTCGCCCTTCCAGTGGATCTCGTGGCGGCCGGGGCCGGCGAACATCGTCGCCCGCCACGCGCCGCCCTCCCGGACGTCCATCGAGACGGTGGACACCGGCACCTCGGCCTCGATGCCGCCGAACCAGTCCGCGAAGCGCTCGGGCTCGGTCCACTCCTTCCACACCCGCTCGCGCGGGGCGTCGAAGACGCGGGTGATCGTGATCCCCCGCTCGGCCGCGTCGTCCGGCGTCGGTGGCTCAGCCACGCTCGTGCCCCTGCTCGGGCTCCTGCTCGGTGGCTTGCAGGCGCGCCTCGAGACGGTCGAAGCCGTCCTCCCAGAACCGGCGGTAGGCCTCGAGCCAGTCGACGGCGTCCTTGAGCGGCGCCGCCTGCAGCCGCGACGGCCGAAGCTGCGCCGTGCGACCCCTGGTGATCAGCCCGGCGCGCTCGAGCACCTTCAGGTGCTTGGAGACCGCCTGCCCGCTGATCGGGAACGGCTCGGCCAGCTCGTTCACCGTGGCCTCACCCTGCGCGAGACGCCCGAGGATCGCGCGGCGGGTGGGGTCGGCGAGAGCCGCGAACGTCCTCGTCAGCTGGTCGACTGCCATCCCGTAACCAACCACTCTGTTTGACAACCGCCTGGTTGGGTTATGCTACCTGGGTCTCGACGGACCGGCAACCGCCGACGCGAAGGAGGAGCACGTGGGAAGGATCGTCGTAACCGAGTTCATCTCGCTGGACGGCGTCATCGAGGACCCGGGCGGAGCGGAGGGCTTCCGGCACGGAGGTTGGGCCTTCGACCTCGGAGAGGACGGCGGCAAGTTCAAGCTCGACGAAACCCTCCAGAGCCAGGCGCTGCTGCTGGGACGGCTGACCTACGAGGGCTTTGCCTCGGCCTGGCCCTCCATGGAAGGCGAGTTCGCCGACAAGTTCAACAGCATGCCCAAGTACGTCGTCTCCTCCACCCTCCAGGAGCCCGAGTGGAACAACTCGACGGTGCTCAAGGGCGACGTGGTGGAGGAGGTCTCCAAGCTGCGGCAGGGGCAGGACGGGGACATCGTGGTCCACGGCAGCGCCCAGCTGGCGCGGACGCTCCTGGAGCACGACCTGGTCGACGAGTTGCGCCTGATGGTCTTCCCGGTCGTGCTGGGGGCCGGCAAGCGCCTCTTCGGCGACACCAGCGACAAGAAGCCCCTGCGGCTGGCGGACTCCAGGACGGTCGACGGCGGCGTCGACATCCTCATCTACCAGCCGGCGGACGAGAAGGCAGCCGGCTAGGCCTTGGCGTAGATCCGGCGCAGGTTGGCGTAGTCGGTCGCGTCGGGGTGGCCGTAGAGGGTGGTGAAGCCGTCGCGCATGCAGGTCCGGCCGGTGGTGCGGTGGCCGAGGCCGACGATGTGGCCCAGCTCGTGGCAGACCGTCTTGCGTCGGGTGGCCGAGCTGGTCAGGTAGCGGTTGTTCAGGTGCAGGCTGCCGTACCAGGCGTAGTTGGTCCTGGGGTCGTAGTTGAGGGTGGCCCATCCGGCCAGGTTGCGGCTGGAGCGGCCGTCGTAGACCTTCACGCAGTAGTACCTGGAGGGGCAGCGGTTGACGAACACGATCCGGATGCGGCCGCTGCGGGCCCACTCGATCCCGGCCCGCTTGACATACGACCAGTTGGTGGCGCCGACCCTGGTCTTCTCCACATAGATGGTGACCTCGGGCTTGGCGCCGCGGTACCAGCGGGGCTGGGCCAGCACGGTGGCGGGCAGCACCAGCACGGCAACAAATGCGATTCCGGCAACGAGCTTTCGCAAAACAATTTCCCCCGGTTGTTGAACCCCTATTTGCAGGTAAAACACTGGCGCAATTGGGGGAACCGCGAAATCGGGAATCGCAACGAGAGCCGGTCGGTACCTGCGGGCGCCTGCGCCAGCGCCATGGCGGTGGACGCCTAGGGAATCGCCCAGGGACGCTTCCCACCCAACTGGTGGTTACGCCGCGAAGCGCCCCGGAGCTTCCCGGCACATCCGGCGTGATCTGGACTCGACCACCTACGGAGAGCTACCTGCCAGCAGCGCGCCGGCATGCTAGCGTCCCCGCCGTCCGTCCCAGGTCGAAATCCGCTCGGCAGCTTCTACATCTCCTTGAACGGCGGCCCCACGGGCCGCCCGAGCCGAGGAGCCGATCAGGCCGGCGGCGGACCACCTCGGCCAGGTGCGCGCCGGAACCGCCCTGATCGCCGTTGCAAGGCGCAGGATCGTCCTGCATCTCTGATCGTCAGGTGGGGCGTTGCTCGGCCGGATCCTCGAGTTCGGCCTCGCGCAGCCGGTCGCACAGCACCCGCATGACCCGGAGACTGGCATCCGGCCGCTCCCGCAGGATCCGCTGGAACCTCGGCCCGTCAAGGCTCAGGGTGCGCACCGGCCCTGAGCACACCAGCGACGCCATCCGGGACTCCTCGCTGATGATGGCCATCTCGCCGACGCATTCCCCAGGGGCCCGCCGGGCCACCTCGTGGCCGGCGCCGTCGCGCCCCATCACCACCCGGATCGCCCCGGAGACGACGATGTGCAGCTCGTCCCCAGCCTCTCCCTGCTCGGCGATGACCTCTCCGTCGGGGAAGGCGTGCTCCGAGGCGACCTCAGCGATGTGCTTGAGGTCGGCCGGTGAGAGCTGCTCAAAGAGCGGGACCTTCCGTAGGAAGACCACTCGTTCCAGCAGCGACAGGGTC
>DATHIG010000397.1:0-4095 GCA_035490035.1 Actinomycetes bacterium | reverse complement strand
CCCGCGCGCTCGCCGGCCGCGACGGGAACGAGCCCCTGACCCGCTGGGACGTGCTGCGGCAGCGGTTCCCGCTCGGTCCCCGCGGCTACGCCACCAGCGAGGTCGACGCCTTCCTGGTCAGGCTGGCGGCGCAGTTTCCCGATCCGGACCCCGCCGCCCAGCAGGAGATCCTGCGCAAGCTCCAGGGCGACTGACCGGGTGGCGTCAGGCCCGCCGCACCGCCGGTCCAAGGGTCTGGTCTGAGCCGGCCTTGGTTGGGTAGGGTCAGGGTGATGCCAAGCCCAGCCACCTTCGGTACCTGGACCGAGCTGCGACCCGGCCTTGGACGCCAGCCCGACCCGTCCTTCTACGCCGAGCGCCTCGAGGAGGCGGTCCTGGCCGAGCAGCTCGGCCTTGCCGCCGTCTGGGGCAGCGAGCACCACGCCATCGAGGACGGCCACCTCTCCCAGCAGCTCCCGTTCCTGGCCGCGGTGGCCGCGCGCACCTCGAGGATCCGGCTCGGGACCGGGGTGCTGCTGCTGCCCTTGTACCGCCCGCGGGAGGTCGCCGAGCAGGCCGGGGTGGTCGACCTGATCGCCGGTGGCCGCCTGGTGCTCGGCTTCGGCGGCGGCTACGTGGAGCGCGAGTTCGACGCCTTCGGGGTCAAGCGGTCCGATCGGGGCCGGCTGCTGGAGGAGAAGCTGGCCGTGGTGCGCCGCGCCCTTGCCCTGGGGGTGGCCGCCGACGGCCCGGACGGCACCGACCTGCCGGTCGGCCCGCGCTCGCCCCAGCCAGGCGGCCCGCCGCTGTACCTGGGCGGCACCGCCTCCAAGGCCCTGGACCGGGTGGCCAGGCTGGCCGAGGGCTGGTTCGCCCTTGGCCATTTCCGCTGGCAGAAGACGGCCGAGCGCTGGCCCGTGCTGGCCGAGGCGCTGGAGCGGGCCGGCCGGCCAGCCGAGGGCTTCCCGATCGTCGTCGGCGTCCACCTGCGGGTCAGCGACGACCCGGAGCGGACCTGGGCCACCGAGCTGGCCCCGGCGGTCGCCTACCAGCTCGACCGCTACTCCGACTGGAGCACCGACCGCGACCAGCCGCGGCCCGACCCGATCGACCCCGGCCGGCTCAAGCGCTCGGCCGTGTTCTGCGATACCGCAGAGGGCATCGTGGCCGCCTTGACCGGGTTCCAGGAGCAGCTCCCCTTCACCCACGTCTGCCTCTGGAGCCGCCCCCCAGGCACCAGCCACGAAGCCGCCTGCGCCAACCTGGAGCGGGTGGCCGGCCAGGTTGCCCCGGCCTTCGCCGGACCGGAGCCTCCCTGGCGCGCCCCGGCGCCCGGGACACCTACTGACTGACGGTGCGCGAAAGGAGGACGCCGTGCGGCTGGTCTCGTTCGAGGGCGGATTCGGGCGTGTGGAGGACGACGCGGTGGTGCCCATGGGGCCGTCGCTGGTCGACTGGCTGGCGTCCGGCACCCAGAGCGTGGCCGCCGGTGCGCCGCGCCCGCTGGCGGACGTGCACCTGCTGGCGCCCGTGCCCCGGCCGGGCAAGGTGATCTGTGTCGGTCTCAACTACCGCGACCATGCCCGCGAGACCGGCCAATCCGTTCCCGAGCTGCCGGTGCTGTTCGCCAAGTACGCGAACTCGGTGGTCGGCCCCGGAGCCGAGGTCGTGGTCCCCGACGACGCCGAGCAGATCGACTACGAGGCCGAGCTGGCGGTGGTCATCGGACGGCGGGCCAGCCGGGTCACCGAGGCCGACGCCCTTGACCACGTCGCCGGCTACGCCTGCTGCAACGACGTTTCCTCGCGGTCGCTCCAGTTCCGCTCCAGCCAATGGCTGCTCGGCAAGGCGATCGACACCTTCCTGCCGCTCGGCCCCTGGCTGGCCACGCCCGACGAGGTGCCAGACCCGCAGGACCTCAAGATCCGCTGCCTGGTCAACGACGAGGTGCGCCAGTCGTCGCACACCGGCCAGATGGTGTTCGGCGTCGCCGAGCTGGTCAGCTTCATCAGTCGGACCATCACCCTTGAGCCGGGTGACCTGCTGGCCACCGGCACTCCGGCAGGGGTCGGCATGGCCGCCGACCCGCCTGGCTACCTGGGTCCCGGCGACCGCATGCGGGTCGAGATCGACGGCCTCGGCAGCCTCGACAACACCCTACGAGCAAGCGTCTGAGCAGCCGTTTTCCTCGTGATGTGGCATTGTCGGGGGCTTCCCCTACACTCGGCTGCATGTCTGCAATCCAAGCATCTGACCTGATCCACCGGTTCGGCGAGGTGGAGGCTGTCCGTGGTGTCAGCCTGGAGGTCGCCGAGACCGAGATCTACGGCTTTCTCGGGCCCAACGGGGCCGGCAAGTCGACCATCGTCCGCATCCTGACCACCCTGCTCCAACCGACCAGCGGGTCCGGGTCGGTCCTCGGCCACGACGTCACCCGCGAGGCGACCACCGTGCGCCGCCTGATCGGGGTCGCCCTCCAGGAGGCCGGCCTCGACCCCAAGCAGACCGGCCGCGAGCTGCTGACCCTCCAGGGCAGGCTGTACGGGCTGAAGGGCCGGGTGCTGACGGCCCAGGTCGCTGAGGTGACCGAGCTGGTCGGCCTGACCGACGCCATCGACCGGCGCATCCAGACCTTCTCGGGCGGGATGAAACGCCGCCTGGACCTCGCGTCGGCGCTGCTGCACCGGCCGCGGGTGCTGTTCCTGGACGAGCCGACCACCGGCCTTGACCCGCTGTCGCGGGCCCTGATCTGGGATCGCCTGCGCGAGCTCCGCGAGCGGTTCGGGGCCACCATCTTCCTGACCACCCAGTACCTGGAAGAGGCCGACGAGCTGGCCGACCGGGTGGCCATCATCGACCACGGCCGGATCGTCCGGCAGGGTACCCCGGCGGAGCTGAAGGCCGAGGTCGGTGCCGACGTGATCGACGTCGCGATCGAGGAGCGCGAGACGGGCGCGGCCAGGTCCGCCATCCAGCAGCTGCAGTCCAGCGGTGAGCTGCCGGCCGGGGAGCTCCGCGGCACCCAGGCCGGCTACACCCTGTTCGTCCCCAACGGGCCGCAGAACATCGCCGTGCTCATCCGGGGCCTCGACCGGGCCGGCGTCCGGTTCGGCGCGGTCAGCGTCTCCCGGCCGACCTTGGACGACGTGTTCCTGGCGGCCACCGGCGGCCGCATGGCCGCCGCCGACCAGGACGGCCAGGGTGAGGAAGGCCAGGGACGGGACCCAGAGCCCGCCGGAACCGGAAGGAGGGCATCGTGAGCGCCGCCGCCCCCGACGCCGGGCCCGCACGCGGCCGCGCCCCGGCCGGCGAGCCGCAGACCCTGGCCGCTCCGGCCGGGCTGGTCTCCGACGTGCTGGCCATCACCGGTCGCGCGATTCGGGGCATCCTGCGCGAGCCCGAGCTGTTCATCTTCGCCCTGATCATCCCCGTGTTCTTCTTCGTGGTCCAGATCGGCGCCCTCGCTGACGTGGCCGAGCAGCAGCTCCGAATCCCCAACTATGCCGCCTTCCAGCTGCCCATCTCCATCCTGTTCGCCGCGGCCAGCACCTCCGGCGGCAACGCGCTGGTGCTGGACATCGCCAACGGCTACTGGGACAAGCTGTCGCTGACCCCGGCCCACCGGTCGTCGCTGGTGGTCGGCAACCTGTTCGGCGAGATGTTCGCGGTCCTCGGCTACAGCCTGGTCCTGCTGCTGTTCGGATTCGCGATCGGGGTCCGGTTCGCCAGCAGCCCGCTGGTCGGGTCGGTGGGGCTGCTCGCGCTGACGCTCCTGTTCGGCATCGGGTTCGCCTCGGTCAGCATCGCCGTGGCCCTGGCCACGGGGTCGGTCCGGGCCACCCAGTCGACCTTCATCATCTTCTTCCCCCTGCTGTTCCTCACCCCCAGCGCGTTGCCGCGGGAGTTGATGACCGGCTGGTTCGAGACGGCGGTGAGCCTCAACCCGATGACCTACGTGGTCGAGTCGGCCCGCAGCTTCCTCGGCTACGGCGGGGGGGTCCTGCGGGGCTTCCTCGCCGCCGCCCTGTTCAGCGCCCTGACCTTCGGTCTGACCGCCCTGGCCTTCCGACGCCGCGTCCGCATGGGCTGATAGATCGGGTCGCGGTAGGCTTGTCC
>DATHIG010000396.1:0-2096 GCA_035490035.1 Actinomycetes bacterium | reverse complement strand
CGGCCGTTCGCGTCGGGGTGCTGGGACTACGCCGAGGAGCGGCCCTGGCCCTGGCCCGCCTCGCACAGCAAGCCGGGATACAGCTGGTCGCGGTCTGCGAGCGGGATGACCGCCTCCTCGCGGCGGCGGCCGGGGCCCTGGACGCCGCCGCCTACCGGGACCTGGAGCCGTCCCTCGAGCCTCCATGGACGCCGTCATCCTGGTCAACGACTTCGACCAGCACGCCCCAGTCGCCATCCGGGCCCTGGACCGGGGCTTGAGCGTGCTGTCGGAGACGGCCGCATGTCGCACGGTCGCCGAGAGCGTCGCCCTTGTGGAGGCGGCCGAGCGCTCCAGCGGCACCTACATGTTCGCCGAGAACTACCCCTACATGCCCTTCACCCGCGAGATACGCCGCCGCTACCAGGCCGGCGACATCGGCGAAGTCCGCTACGCCGAGGCCGAGTACCTGGACGAGCCCGCCGACCTGGCCCGGTTCGCGCGCGACCGGGCCCACTGGCGTGCCCGTCTGCCCGCCACCTACTACTGCACCCATTCCCTGGCCCCGGTGGCCGCGATCACCGGGACCCGGCCGGTGGAGGTGAGCGGGTTCGTGGTGCCCACCGGGCCCGAGGCGCGGGATCGGGCCCGCCGGGGTCGAGGCTGGGCGGCGCTGCTGGTGGTGCGCCTGGACAACGGGGCGGGGAGGTCTTCCTGCCCTGGCCGACGGAGTTTCCCGCCACCGCCGCCGACCCGATGGGCGACGGGGTGGCCGAGACGCTGATGCTGCGCGATTTCGCCACCGCCGTCCGACACCGGACGACACCCGATCAGGACGTCTACTTCGGGGTCGAGCTGTCCGTCACCGGCTCGTCGTGGCCGACCGGTTCTACCCTTCGTCCAAGACGTGCTCGGCCTGTGGACGGGTGAGGGTCAAGCTCATCCTGGCTGAGCGCACCTTCACCTGCGAGGCCTGCGGACTGCGGATTGACCGTGATCTGAACGCCGCTCGCAACCTTGCCAAGCTCGCGCACGTCGCCCAGAGTGGCTGGGAGACGCGAAACGCCCGTGGAGCCGACCATAAGTCCCAGCCTGCTGGGCAGGTGGCGATGAAGCGGGTACCCAGCAGCCCAGTCCTGCAACGGGCGTGAGACTGGGACCGTCGGCGCGCAAGCGTCGACTGCCGAACCCATAACCAGTTTGGGTCAGGCAACGGATGGCTGTCCTCGGGATCTTGATTGCCGGGTGATACAGTCCTGCCTGGCGGGTTCTCACGCCTGACCTCCTGACCGGGTCCCCACGCGACCCGGCACTGCGGAGGTAAAGGGGATGGTGTCCTCGGGATCGCCTGGCGCTGGTCGACTCCATCGCCCGGCGGAGTGGCATGGGGGGCGTGGGGCCGGCCGCTCTGCCGCGAATGGAGCAACCATGACCGCGCACAAGCACCTCAAGGAGCGCATCCGGGCCCGCATGGCCAGGACCGGGGAGAGCTACACCACCGCCCGGCGCCACGTCCTCAACGCCCTCCCGCCGTCGGAGTACCAGCTGCTCGGCGGCCTCCACCCCGACGCCCACGCGATCGCCGGGGTGCTGGCCAACCGCGGCCTGCTCCACCCCGGCACCGGCCAGCCCCTGTCGGAGGCCATGGTTCTCGGGGTCGGCGGGGGGCTGGGCGCCGGCTACATCCTCTGGGAGTTCAAGGCCCACGACCTGCGCAGCCTGGTCTTGGGGTTCCGCAACTCCTGGCAGTACCCGGACCGCTGGGCCAGGAAGACCTGCCAGCGCCTTGGCGTCCCGGCGGCCGTCCACGAGACCGGCTCGGCCGGCAAGGCCGGCACCGACCTGCGGGCCGCGGTCGGCCAGGGCGTGCCCGCGATCGCCTGGGCCGACCAGCAGGCCCTCGGCTACCGGCACCTGCCGGCCTGGCTGGACGGGCGCGGCGGCCACCCGGTGACCGTCTACGCGATCGACGACGCCGCAGGGGTGGCCCTGGTCGACGACCGCAACCGGTCCCCGCTGCGCGTCCCGCTGGACGCCCTGGCCCCCGCCCGGGCCCGGGTCGGCTCCTACAAGCACCGGCTGCTGGTGCTGGACGCCCCGGCCGCCGAGCTGGACGC
>DATHIG010000395.1:0-4368 GCA_035490035.1 Actinomycetes bacterium | reverse complement strand
CACCCGCCGAGGGCGCACCGGTCGTGACCACGCTCGGCCCGGTTGCCGGCGGGTTCGCCGCGGTCAAGGAGGCGGTCGGGAGGCTGACCGGATGAAGGCCTACTGGGACCCCGAGCTCGAGACGATGCCCTGGGAGGAGTTGTTGCGCTGGCAGGCCGGACAGGTTGCCTCGTGGCTGGCGGCGCTGCCCGAGCGGTCGCGGTTCCACCGGGACAAGCTGGCCGGGGCCCGGCTGCCCGCGCCGGCCGCCGACCCCGGGTTCCTCGCGGACCTGCCGTTCACGACCAAGGACGAGCTCCGTGCCTCCCAGGAGGAGGGACGGCCCGGGGAGCCGTTCGGCCGGCACCAGGGCGTCCCCCTCTCCAGCGTCACCCAGGTCTTGTCCTCCTCGGGCACCACCGGCGACCCGCTCAACTTCGCCCTGACCGCGGCCGACCTGGAGGTCTGGCGCGAGGGGATCGCCACCGGCTTCTACGCCGCGGGAGTCCGCGACCACGACGTCGTCGCCCACCTCGTCGGCCTGCCGGGGGTCGCGGGCGGCCTGCCCTATGCCGACGGGTTCCGGCGGATCGGCGCGGCGCTGGCCTGGATCGGCGGGCGCCCCACCGAGCAGATCGTCCGGTCGATCCCGCGCCTGCAGGCGACCGCGGTGCTGGCAACCAGCTCGTTCGGCACCTACCTGGCCGACCGGTGCCGCGAGCTGACCGGGTCGGACGCCTCCTCGCTGGGCGTACGCACACTGCTCGGCGGCGGCGAACCCGGCCTCGCCCAGCCGACGATCCGCGAGAAGGTCCGGCACGGCTGGGGGCTCGACAGCGTGCACGAGGTCATGGGGCTGGGCGACGTCATGTCGCTGCTTTGGGCCGAGTGCGACGACGAGGGCGGCATGCACTACTGCGGCCAGCGCTCGGTCGTGGTCGAGCTGGTCGACCCGGGCACCGGCGCGGTGGTCCCATGGCGGGACGGCGCCGAGGGCGAGGCCGTCTACACCACCTTCGCCCGCGAGGCCACCCCGGTGCTGCGCTACCGTTCCGCCGACCACATGGTCGTGACCGCCACCGCCTGCCCGTGCGGGCGCACCGCGCCCCGCGCCCGCTGCGTCGGCCGCACCGACGACATGCTCATCTACCGGGCGATGAACGTGTTCCCCAGCGCCATCCGCGACGTGGTCCTCGGCCGGTTCCCCGACCGCGTCGAGCCCTACCTGCGCATCTGGAAGGACCACCCGCGGCAGGTCCGGTTCGACGACCCGATCGCGGTGGATGTCGAGGCCTCCAGGGAGCTTCCCGCCGAGCGCTACCGGGAGGTCGCCGCCGGCATCGAGCGGGAGCTGCGCGCCCGGCTTCAGGTCCAGACCACGGTCACGCTGCTGGAACCCGAGTCGTTGCCCCGCACGACCTACAAGACGCCGCTGGTCCACGTCCGCGATGGAGGCGCCTGATGCGGTACGCCCGCGCCTGCATCCCACTCGGCTACGCCTGGTCCTCGCCGTTCGCCCGCTGGCAGGGGCCATTCGCCGACCTCAGCAGCCTCGACCTGGCGGTCGTGGTGACGGGTCGGGCGCTGGCCGATCGTGGGCTGCAGGTCACCGAGGTCTCCCAGCTGGTGCTCGGCTGGACCGTCCCCCAGCCCGAGATCTTCTACGGGGCGACGACCGTCGCCGCGCGGCTCGGCGCCGAGGGCGTCACCGGCCCGATGATCGGCCAGGCGTGCGCGACCTCGGTGGCGTGCGTCCAGGTGGCGGCGGCGGCGGTCGAGGCCGGAGAGGCGCTCGCGCTGGTCGTCACCACCGACCGGACCAGCAACGGGCCGCACCTGGTCTATCCCTCGCCGTCCGCACCCGGGGGGAGGCCGCTCACTGAGGACTGGGTGATGGACAACTTCAACCGCGACCCCTGGGCGGGCCGGCCGATGATCGGCACGGCCGAGCACGTCGCCGAGCGGGAGGGCATCACCCGCGAGGAGTGCGACGCGGTCACCCTGCTGCGCTATCAGCAGTACCAGGCGGCGCTGGCCGACGACCGCCTGTTCCAGCGGGAGTGGATGGTCCCGGTCGAGCTGCCCCGCCGCCGTGGCGACCCGACGGTGGTCGACGCCGACGTCGGGGTGTTCCCGACCACGGCCGAGGGGCTGGCCAAGCTGGCGCCGCTCGACCCGCAGGGAGTTGTCACCTACGGGTCGCAGACGCACCCGGCCGACGGCACCGCCGGGCTGGTGGTGACGAGCGAGGGGCGAGCTCGGGAGCTGGGCCGTGGCGGGGTCGTGCGGCTGCTCGGGTCGGGGATGGCGAGGGTCGGCAAGGCCGAGATGGCGAAGGCGCCGGTCCCGGCGGCCCGGGCGGCGCTGCACGCCGCCGGGCTGGGTTTCGCCGACCTGCACGCGGTGGTCACGCACAACCCGTTCGCCGTCAACGACGTCTACTTCACCCGCCAGACCGGCTTCCCGCTGGAACGCATGAATGCCTACGGCTGCAGCTTGGTCTACGGCCATCCCCAGGGTCCGACCGGCGCCCGTGGCATCACCGAGCTGATCCACACACTCGTCCGGCGCGGTGGCGGCATCGGCCTGTTCACCGGTTGCGCTGCCGGCGACACTGGTGCGGCCGTCGTGCTGCGCGTCGACGGCTAATACGCCGACGCGACCTGCTCGGCGGCCTCCTCCATGAGTACCGACGAGCTGCATGAAGGCGTTTACGCACCGTTCAGGCTCCTCAGGAATTGGCATCCGGCCGGCGGTAGCTGAGCGGCTACTCGGCCGGATGCAGGTTGACGCGCCCGCGATGCCATGTGACGTTCGGCCGCGGAGTCATGCCGTTGCGGGAACCGGGACGACCCACGGCCCGGGCCCGCGTCGGCTGGTGGGCTGGATGGCCATGTGGACAAGGAGGTCCGGATGACGCGACCGGCAACCCGTCGGCGGGTATCGGTCCTGCTCGGCGCGATCACGCTCGCGGCGGCCGTGGCGGCGACGCTCGCCCCCGCGGCGGCGGCGGGGCAACCGGCCTGCCGAGTGAAGAACCCGACCCAGGACACCTGGTTCGCGACCCAGGACGGTCGGGCGCTCACCAGGGCGATCGCCGCCGCCAACCCGGGGGACCGCCTCAACGTCTTTGGGACCTGCGGTGGCAACTTCGTCATCGACAAGGACCTGAGGGTCTTCGGCAACACGCAGGCCACGGCGCCCACCACCCTGGATGGGCGCGGCAGCGGCCGGGTCCTCACCGTGCTCCCCAGCCTGCTCTCCAGCGTCAGCGTGAGGCTCACCAGGCTCGTGGTCACCGGCGGCGGCGAAGGCGGGATCGAGGTCGGTGAAGGCACCACCGTCACCTTGACCTCCTCGACCGTGCGAGGGAACACCGCGACCAACCGGGTCGGCGCCGGCATCGCCAACGGCGGCGACCTGACCCTCAACTCCACCACCGTCACTGGCAACCGGGCGGCGCTGGACGGCGGCGGCGTCTACAACTTCGGCGACCTCACCCTGAACTCGTCCAGGCTCACCAGGAACACCACCGGCGGGGGCGGGGGCGGGCTGTTCAACGAGGGCACCGCCGTCTTGAACTTCTCGCGGGTGACCGGCAACACCGCGGCCGGCCCGGGAGGCGGCATCCTGGACGTGAACACGCTGATCCTCAACTCGACGGTCGTCAGCGGAAACGTCCCCGACGACTGCGCCTGCTAGCCGAGGTCTCGGCGCGCAGGTCCAGGGGTGCCCCGGGCCTTGTTCCTCGGAGGGACGGACCGACTAAGGTTGAGACACCACCTGACTCGGTGAGGGACGGTCGCGCCGAGCCTGCGGAAACGCAGATTCGCACCGCGCATTCCTCGGGCTGCTCCCAAGCAGGTTCGCTGACCAACGGCGTCACTTCCCGTGCGAACAGATGCACGTTCGGAGACAAGGCCACCCGAGCTAGCCCGCTCCTTCGTCGGCATCTCCAGGCCGGGACATCTTTCGCGTCTCCCCTGCCCGCTCGTTGGTCGGGCCCATTGCATCCAGGTGCGCTCGTGCGGCCACGTTGCTTGATGCGGCCCAGTACCTTCGATGGCTGGTCTGCGAGCCTACGGGATCGTCACCTCAGGCGACTCCTGCAGTATCCGTTGACACACCGCCAGGTCCCGCTCGGTCCAGCTCAGGAAGTAGACGCGTTGGATCCGGCACGGTGGGTGCCGCTCCATATGACTGATGGCCGCATAAATCAGCTCGCGGGCCCGCCGTTCGAGCTCCCCCCTGCCAGTGCCGGTCCCTAGGAGCGGAAGGAGCATCGTCTTCAGGTCGGCGTCGTCATACTCGCTGTCATCGGCGGTTTCGATCGCGTTGCGTACGCACTCGGTGATGTCGGGGATGGGCGAATACCCCTTGCCGACCTGG